>JAFGMW010000013.1 GCA_016927275.1 Pseudomonadota bacterium | reverse complement strand
CCTTAGCCTTAGCCTTAACCTTAGCCTTAACCTTCGCCTCAACCTTCTTGTCCTTTGCCTCCTCGTCGTGCAGCGCCTTTGCCACGCCCTTCTCCATGAGCTTGGCGATCGACTCGTTCATCTCGCGCAGCCTCTTGACCACCATGCCGTGGACGCTTTCGACCGGGTATTCGTTCTTCCTGTCCGCCTTGCCGGCCGGCCTCCCCATCAGCAGCTCGATGCCGTCGTCGATGTTGGCCACCGAATAGATGTGGAAGCGGCCCTTGCGCACCGCCTCTGCCACGTCCTTCCTGAGCATCAGGTGCCTCTCGTTCTGCACCGGTATCATCACGCCCTGCGTGCCGGTGAGCCCCTGTGCCTTGCAGACGTCGTAGAACCCCTCGATCTTCTCGTTGACCCCGCCGATCGGCTGGATGTCGCCGAGCTGGTTGACCGAACCCGTGACCGCGAGGTCCTGCCTGATCGGCGCGCCGGAGAGCGAAGAGAGTATGCAGTAGATCTCGGTGGAGGAAGCGGAGTCCCCGTCGATGCCGCCGTAGGACTGCTCGAAGCAGAGAGAGGCGGTGAGGTTCAGCGGCTCGCGCTGCGAGTACTTGTGCCTGAGGTAGCCGGTGAGGATGTACACTCCCTTGTCGTGGGTCGGCCCCGACATCTTGGCCTCTCGCTCGATGTTTATGACCCCGTCCTTGCCTATCGCCGTGGTCGCGGTGACCCTGGAGGGCTTGCCGAAGCTCACGTGCCCGATCTGATAGACCGACAGCCCGTTGATCTGGCCGATGCGGGTCCCCTTCGAGTCGATGAGGATGACCCCCTCCTCGATGAGCCGCTGCACGTGCTCCTCGGTGAGGCGGTGCCTCTCGCGCTTGGCGTCGATCGCGCGCTCCACGTGCTTTCGCTCGATCAGGTCGCCGCCGTCCTGACCGGCCCAGTAGTCCGCCTCGCGCAGCACGTCGGTGATGTAGGAGAAGCGGGTGGATATCCTGTCGCGCTGGCCGGCCTCCTCGATGCCGTACTCGACCATCGCCACCAGCCCCTCGGGCGAGAAGCTCTTGAGCTTGCCCCTGCCGCAGACGGAGCGGAGCACCGACGCGAACCTCTCGATGGAGTCGGAGGAGAGCGGCATGGTCACGTCGAAGTCGGCGAGCACCTTGAACGTCTTGGCGAAGTCCTCCTCGTAGGCGTACAGCAGCCTGTAGAGCCACGAGGGGCCCACCATGATGACCTTGACGGACAGCTTGATGGGCTCGGGCTTGATGGTCAGCGGCGCGAACTGCAGATAAGACTCCGGCTGCTGGATTATCAGCTCTTCCTTCTTCAGCACGCGCTTGAGCATGTCCCAGACGATCGGACGGCGCAGGATGTCGAGCGCGTTGACGATTATGTACCCGCCGTCGGCGCGGAGCAGCGAGCCGGCCTTGATGTGGCGGAAGTCGGTGGTCCAGTAGTTGCCCGGCCCTATGTTGTATTCTGTCGCGCCGAAGATGTTCACGTAGCTGGGGTTGCTCTCCTCGACGATGGGGACCTCGCCGTCACCCTTGGAATCCTGCGTCTGGTCGTAGAGGAGGTTGACCTCGTAGTACCAGAAGTGGTCCTCCTGGCGCTGTGGCCCGAGCACGATCACCCCCTGCTGGCGCTCGTCCTCCCTCTTGCCCACGAAGACGTCCAGGTTCTTGAGTATGTGGCCCTTGACCCTGAGGAGGTACTTGCGGACCTTCTCGTCCGCGTATCGGCCGCGCAGGTCGTCCATGAGGCCGTCGAGGACCGCGGAGCCGGAGCGCTGCATGAGCCTGTCCAGCGCCAGGTGCATCTCCTTGCCCAGGGAGCGCGCCTTGGTGAGCACGCGCTTGAGCTCGCCCATCAGCTCCTTGTAGCGGCGGTTCTTGGCGTCGCGCTCCTCCGCGGTCATCTTTCCGTCCTTGACGAGGTTGTCCAGGTAGTCGATGGAGACCGCCTCGTTCCCCACGATGGGGAACACCGTAGGGGCGACGAACCCCCCCTCCTGCAGCTGGACGAGCGCGAACCCCTCCTTCTTGAGATGCTCGGCGAAATCCTCGAACAGCCTCTTCTCCTCGCGCTGGTAGCGCTCGATGATGAGCTCACGCTCCCGCTGAACGTGAGGCGACTCGACGGCCTTGGGTATCTCGGCCCTGAGCACGCGGACCAGCTCGCTCATGTCGTCGCGAAACGACCGTCCCTTGCCGCAGGGGAACGTGAGCAGCACCGGCTGGGACGGGTCCAGGAAGTTGTAGACGTAGCACCGGTCCGGGACCTCGGCCTTCTGCTTCCCGAGCTGCTTGAGCGCGCGGCGTATGGTGGTCATCCTCCCGGTGCCGGCCATACCCGCGACGTAGACGTTGAAGCCGGTCTGATAGAGCTTGAGCCCCATCTTGAGCGCCTCGACCGCCCTGCGCTGGCCGACTATGGCCTCCGTGGGCTTTATCCGGTCCGGGCTCTTGAACACCGCCTGGAGCCCTCTTTCAGGCTGCCACCTCAGCGACTGATCGCTCACCCTCTTCCATGCCATCTGAACCCCCTCTTTCCGTTTGCGGCTTAGATTAGATTATGATGCGCGCTTTGTCCAGCAGCACGCCCCTTTCGCGGCTCCTTTGCAGGGCGATCTCCCTGTGATATGTTCGCAGGAAGGCGATCATGGCGGAAAAATCAGGGCTCAAGACAAAGCGGTTCCAGGTCGTCAACGAGGGCTTTCTGTGCGGCCATTGCGGGGCAGAGGTCCCGCCGACCGCGCAGACAACCCCTCGCAACCACTGCCCGCGCTGCCTCTGGTCCATGCACGTGGACCGAAACCCCGGCGACCGCGCCAATCCTTGCCGCGGGATGATGCGGCCCATCGGGATCTACACGCACACCAGGAAGCAGTACGTGATCCTGCACCAGTGCGTGAAGTGCGGCGAGAGGGTGCGCTCAAAGGCGATCCTTCGAGACACCAATGCTGCCGACGACTTCGACATCATCCTCGAGCTCTCAGGCAAGCCGATCAACGAGGCCCGCCCCCTCCCGCCGCACATGAGGAAGAAGAAGCTGAGAAGCCAGACGCTAGAAGCCAGACGCCAGAAATAGATATTTAGTTGATAATATTGAGCTATTAGCATTTTTAACGATCGCGCAACTATTGCCCTCCCAATTGCCGATAATAACAGTGTCAAGCGCATCTAGGGCGGACAAGGAGCGTAAGATGAGCATCCTGTGGGACGATGTAACGATCAAGCCGGGCACGCAGTCGATGAGATCGGAAAACGGCACGGTCGTCTATGATTCCGGAATGATTGAGGGGGTACTCGATCAGGACGACATCGTCTGTCCGGCAAACGACGGGCTGCTCGACAGATTCGAGGCGCTGCTGTACGACCCGCGTTGTCACACCCTCAGGAATGAGCCGGAGGGCATTCTCACCAGAAACTTCGGAGACGTGGAGCTTGGCTCCGGCTTTTCAGATCTCTCATCGAGGGAGGGCGTCGAATCAGGCACGGTCAATGAAAACCTGGATGTGGACGCGGACGTCAGCAGACTGGCCGTCGCCCTTAACTGGTTTTATGGATGGGCCGGCGGCACCCTTATCGGTATCGGTGCGTCAGCAGTATTTTTTACGAACTCCGCGGTCGGCCTCTGCACCGCGTTCGCTTCGCCGGTCATCAACGCAAAGATGAACGAGGGCAAAGACCTGCCGGGGTTCCCTGCAATGGGCGATATCGCATAGAATCAGGACCGATCCGATCAAAGGCCGGGGCATGAAACCCCGGCCTTTTTCTTTTCTTGTTCTACCAAGCCACATGCAGCTTCGGATAGTGCCTTTGCGTGGCTTTCGGACCATTCCCGAAAGTCGCATTAAGGCGCGTTTACGAGACGAGCGTATTCGGAAGTCAAAAAACCGATTGGCGTCGCGGCTTGAAGGCTGACGCGAGGAAGACATTCAAGCCGCATGACGCTAACGGTTTTTTGACAACGAATAGCGAGCGACGTGCGCCAGCGACGGAGGGAATGGTCCGAAAGCCACGCTTACATGACCCGAAGCAGCCTGTAGCTTTAAATTTTCCCCTGCAGCAGGAACGCGATGACGAGCGCGTAGATCACCAGCGACTCGATGAGCGCGAGCGCGATGATCATGGGGGTCATGACCTTGCTAGCCGCCTCCGGGTTGCGCGCGATCCCCTCGAGGGTGACGGACGCGGCCCTGCTCTGTGCCATGGCCCCGCCCAGCACCGCGACCATGATGGTCAGGCCCGAGGTTATGGCAAGCGCAACCTTGAGCATGCCTTCGTCTGCCGAGGCCGCCCCCGCCATCCCCTGCGCGTGCGCACAGGCGGAGATCATGAACGCCAGGGTGAAGGATAGAAACGCCGCAACTCTCTTCATCTCCTACCTCCGTTCCATGGCGCCGCGCGGCCCGTCGATCTCAGGCCTCGTCCCCGGACGCCAGATGTATGTATACTATGGAAAGCAGTGTGAAGACAAATGCCTGCATTGTCGAGATGAAAATGCTCAGAGCTATGAAGGCGATGGGCACAAGAAAAGGCATCAGCTCCGAGAAGATGCCGACCACGAGGTGATCGCCCGCCACGTTGCCCATGAGCCTGATCGACAGAGACACAGGCCTGACCACGTGGCTGACCACCTCCACCATGAACAGCAGCGGCGCGAGCCAGATGACGGGGCCCGCCATGTGCCTCAGGTAGCCCTTGAGCCCCTGCTCCCTGATCCCGGTGTAGTTGTAGTAGATGAAGACGACGACGGCGCACCCGAGGTTGGTGTTTATGTTCTCGGTGGGGGGGAAAAATCCGGGGATCACGCCTATGAGGTCGGAGACGAGAAGGTAGATGAAAAGCGCCCCCACGAACGGCAGGTGTTTCTTTGCCCCAGGCCCCATGAGGTCTTCCATGAGCCGAAGGAGCGCCTCGCTGATCAGCTCGAACAGGTTGGAAAGCGTGACCCTGCCATCCGGTATGAGCCTCGCCGGCACGTCCTTGAGCTTTTTCCGGACGATGAGGCCGGCGCCGATCAGCGTCAGGGCCACGAAGGCGGCGGTGACGACGTGGCGATAGGGGCCGTCCCAGCTCCTCGGCGTGCCGAGGTGGTCGGCCATCCAGCCAAGTATGGAGGGTTCGTAGGTCAAGTCCCCGCCCCCTTGTTCGCGAAGGCCGCGCGCAGCCCCTCGATGATGAGCGCCGCCACCACCGCCGTGAACCCCATGAGGAACGAGAGGGGATCCACCACGGCCCTGCTGACCAGCCACCACAGCAGGGCGCCTATTGCCGCGAGCTTGAGCATACAAAGCCCTGTGATCAGCGCCGCTCTGACGCCCATGCGGCGCGAGCCTGCCGAGCAGGATATCGACGCCGCGAGGGCCACGAAGGAGAGTGCGCCGATGACAGCGCCTGCCCCCAGCGACAGGGCGGTCCTTTGCGTGGAGAACAGTATTGCAGCGGCGACCGCTGCCGCCGCCAGCGCCGCCGTTAAGGCGAGCACGCGCAGGACCACTCCCCTGACATCACCTGCCTTTGCCGTCATGGTCCCCCTTTCCGCTCTCCATCCTGCGCACCGTCCTTATGAGGTTCGCAAGACCTGCGGCAAATCCCAGCACGAGGCCCGTCGCGGCGCCCCACGGGCCGCTGCCCGCCCTGCGGTCGATATAATCGCCCAGGACCAGCCCCGCGACCGCCGAGGCGGCCAGCGCAAGGCCGGCAGCTCCGTAGAGCGCGAGGGCGGCGATGGCTGAGGGCCGGCCATGTGGTGCCATGGCGCTGAAATAGCACTCCTGACCGAAACTTCAACTATGGATTGTATTTGCCGGACCTCCGTGCTAGAGAGGCCCGCCTGTATGCGATTCCCGCTCGGACAGACCGTCTCGATCGCCCGCTACATCGGCCGGATGAAGGGCCGGGGCGTAAAGCGCTTCCCACTGGTTCTCATGCTCGAGCCGCTGCACGCCTGCAACCTCACCTGCTCCGGCTGCGGCAGGATCAGGGAGTACAAGGCACAGATGTCGCGCATGCTCTCCCTGGAGCAGTCCCTCAAGGCGGTGGAGGACTGCGGGGCTCCGGTGGTCTCGATATGCGGCGGCGAGCCGCTGATATACCCGGAGATATCCGCCCTCGTGGAGAAGACGCTCGAGCGCAACCGGGTGGTCTACCTCTGCACAAACGGCTGGGCTCTCGAGGAAAAGCTCCCCCTCTTTACGCCCCACAGACGCTTCAACATCAACGTGCACATAGACGCCCTGGCTGCGACGCACGACATGATAGTGGAGAAAAGGGGGGCGTTCGACCGCGCGGTCGCGGGCATCGTCGCGGCGAAAAAGGCGGGGTTCACCGTCTGCACCAACACGACGATCTACACGCAGACCGACACCGGGGAGATAAAGGCGCTGTTCGAATACCTCGAGGGCCTCGGCGTGGACGGCATGCTCGTCTCGCCCGGCTTCGACTATTCGGACGTCGAGGACCGGTCGGTCTTTCTCACCAGAGAGGCCATCAAGGAGAAGTTCACCGAGCTCCGGGAGACCGGCCGCGGAAAGAGGATCTGGCAGACACCTCTCTTTCTGGACTTCGCCGCAGGCAGGCGCGACTACCCCTGCACCCCGTGGGGCAACGTCACCTACAACGTCTGCGGCTGGAAGGCGCCCTGCTACCTCATCACCGACGGCCACCACGAGACATTCGACGGGTTCATGAACGACGTGGACTGGGAGAGATACGGCCCCGGCCGCGACCCCCGCTGCGCAAACTGCATGTGCCACTGCGGCTTCGAGCCCACGGTGGCGCTCACCACCACCTCCTCGGTCCGAGACGCCCTCACGATGGCGAAGTGGACCCTGTTTTAAAAAATCGAACCATTCGACAAATTCCAAGCACCAAATCCCAATGATCAAACGGTTTTGTTTGGAATTTGGTGCCTGGTAATTGGTGCTTATTTGGTAATTGGTGCTTGGGATTTGGAATTT
>JAFGMW010000012.1 GCA_016927275.1 Pseudomonadota bacterium | reverse complement strand
GGGCTAAAAGGCCGGACATGGAGAAGATAATAAGGTCGCTGCTGGAGAGGCTCGGCGAGGACCCCGAGCGCGAGGGGCTGCGCCGCACGCCGGCGCGGGTCAAGGAGTCGTTCGAATTCCTCACCGAGGGCTATCGGCAGGACCCGAAGAAACTGATCGAGAACTCGGTCTTTTCAGACAAGCACGAGGAGATGGTGCTGGTGCGCGACATCCCGATCTACAGCCTGTGCGAGCACCACCTGCTGCCGTTCTTCGGCAAGGCGCACGTGGGCTACATCCCGAACGAGAAGATAGTGGGGATCTCCAAGATCGCGCGCATGGTCGACCTCTTCGCCCGCCGGCTCCAGGTCCAGGAGCGCATGACAAACCAGATCGCGAACACGCTCATGGAGACCTTGAAGCCCAAGGGCGTGGCGGTCGTGATCGACGCGGAGCACCTGTGCATGCAGATGCGCGGGGTGCAGAAGCGCGGGACCTCGGTCATCACCTCAGCGATGCTCGGCGCGTTCCGCCGCAGGCCCGAGACCCGCGCGGAGTTCATGAACCTGATAAGGTGAGAGATTCACATTATATCGCCTCGCCATCGCCTCCTACCTCGGCGCAGGCACGATCGCGCTCAGCTTCACGTTCTTCTTGCTCTTGTCCATCACGAACGTGATCTTCGCCTTGTCTCCGGTCACCTTGTCCACCGTGGCGATCCTCCAGGTGCCGCCCTGCGCCTGCGCCAGGACCTTGTCGCCCGCCCCGAAGCAGGGCTTGTTGTTTCCGCGGTAGAGGGCCGAGGGGTGGGGGGCGACCTCTTTCCTGCCCAGGCTTCCGAGCCCGCCGCCGGCGTCCTTGACCATGATCTTGTTCTTTTTCACGCTCTCGACTCTGGCCACCCCCCAGTTCGGCCCGGCAACGGCCGCGATCACCTTCATGCCGGGCTTTATTTCCACGACCGGTTTTTTGCATGCGGCCCACGACAGGGTGGAGATCGATACTGCGAGGGCTACGACGAGGATGCAGAGAATTGATCTCTTCATATAACCTCCGTTAGTTGTCAACACAGGTCTTCAATCAGCAAGTCACCAGTCACGGCTTTTCTGTATCTCTGGTAATATATCGATCTCCCCTCCGCCTTCCACTTCTCTGAGAAAAATGTGGGAAAGGCGTCGGCGAGATCGGTGACAAACGGCTCGGCGTAGCAGTTGGCAATCCCCTCTGTCCGGGCGAGCATCCCCGACGAGAACTCCGCGTACGGCCTGTGGTCGGTGATGAAGCTGAGCGTGCCGCCGGGCTTGAGCACCCGGGCGCACTCCGCGAGCAGACCCTCGTTGATCGGCCTGTGCTTTGCGTGCCGCCTCTTGGGCCAGGGGTCGGGGAACTGGATGTGGATCTCGTCCACGGTGCTGGCCGCGAAGAGGCGGGGCAGGGCGGCCCTTGCGTCGTCCTGGATGACGGTCACGTTTTCGAGCCCGCGCCTCTCGATCCGCCTTATGATCTTGTCCACGCGCTTGCCCTTGATCTCGATGCCGACGACTGATGCGTCAGGATTCGACTCTGCCAGGTGAAAGAGGAAGTCGCCGCGGCCGGGCCCGATCTCCACGATGATCCTCGCGCCGCGCGCCGGCTCCGCGGCGCAGGGATACACGAAGTCGGCCCTGTGCCACGCGGCACCGCCCTTCACTTCAACCGTGCGCTCGATCGGCATGGCCGCAGATATGCACCAGAAGGCGCAATGCTGTCAAGAATGCTCTGGCTTTGTTCGTTCGACATACAGCAATGTCCCGCCGATGACCATGGGGGGCGCGAAGACCAGGGCGAAGAACGGGATCACGAAACCGGCGCCCAGGCCGATGAGCGTCCATTTTTCGCGCTTCGCGAACGCCCAGCGCTCGTCGAACGAGGCGGCCTTGCGGCCGAAGGGGAGGTCGGCGTAGGAAAAACCCAGGTCCCATGCGCCGAACGAGAAGGTGAGCGCGACGTAGACCGGTCCGCCGACGACCGGGATGAAGCTCACGACGAAGAGCGCGACCGGTATCGCGAGCAGGATCCCTGCCTTTATCGACTCGACCTTGATCGTGCGCCACAGGTCCGAGAGGAACTTCTTCAGGGTGAACGGCAAGGCCTCGCGGCCTGTCACGATCACCTCCACGTGTTCGGAGAGGATGTCGTTGAACGGGCCCGCCACAACGAAGCTCGCGGCGTACGAGGCGATCATGACGAGCATGAGGGAGAGCAGGACGATGAATATCTGGAAGAGCATGTTGCCCGCCCAGATCATCCAGTTGAGGAGGTGCTGCCACCAGGCCGCAGGGGCCGCAAAGCCGGAAAGCCCCAGCTTGGCCGCGAGCCAGCCGTAGATCTCGCCGTAGAAGTGGGCGAAGGCGGCGATCATGACCGCCAGCAGCAGCAAGTTTATGATCGTGGGGAGGGCGGCCCAGAACCAGAGCCTGGGGTGCGAGGCGAGGAACGTGAATCCCCTCACGAGACATCTGAAACCAAAGGCGAGATCCTTGATTTGTCGCATGCAATTATCCTAAATTATCTGTATATTGAGGACAAGGGTCTTGTGGCTTCGGGCATATAGCGTCGCTTTGACGGAGAGGATCGGGGTGCTCTTCGCAGCGGGGCTCGAGGAGGGCGGATTCCG
>JAFGMW010000011.1 GCA_016927275.1 Pseudomonadota bacterium | reverse complement strand
CCCCTTTCTGGTACCCCGGCGCATCTTCAAAAGGCCTTAAATATCAGACATTTATAACGTTTCCAACGACCGAAACGCAGGGAGGGTGAAAAGATGAATCCGAAGCCGGGGATGGGCGGGGCGGCCGAGCCCGCGATCGAGAGGGAGACGAATATGGGCAGGGACGGGACGAAGGTGGTGCGGGGCGAGAGCCGGCCCGCGTTCATGAACCGCTGCCAGCCGAAGATGACCTACTCGGGCCACCCGATCAGGGAGGTCCCCTGGACGCTCCCCTACTGGACCGACTCGCTCTGCCCGGAGTGCGGCAAGGTGATCCGTGCGCGCAAGTTCTGCGAGGGCAAGGCGGTCTTCATGGAGAAGGAGTGCGCCGAGCACGGCTACTTCCGCGAGCTGATCTCTCCCGACGTCGATTTCTACATGAGCATGTTCACCTTCCGCTTCGGCGACCAGAGGGGGATCACAAACCCGCTCGTCCAGGCGGAGCCGGGGAAGTCGTGCCCCGAAAACTGCGGGCTGTGCAACATGCACCATTCGCACACCGCGATGTCCAACATCGACCTCACCAACCGCTGCGACATGACGTGCCCGGTCTGCTTCGCCAACGCCAACGCCATGGGATACGTCACCGAGCCGTCCGTGGAAGATGTGCGGATGATGCTCAAGACCCTGCGCGACCGCAGGCCGGTGCCGTGCAAGGTCATCCAGTTCTCGGGCGGAGAGCCGACCATACACCCTGACTTCATCGAGATCGTCGCGATGGCCAAGGAGATGGGGTTCGGCCACATCCAGATCGCCACCAACGGCAAGAACATCTCCGACCTCGACTTCGCGCGCCGCTGCCGCGAAGCGGGGCTCGACTCGCTCTACCTGCAGTTCGACGGCGTGACGCGCGACGTCTACAAGAAGACCCGCGCAGAGGACTGCCTCGAGATGAAGCTGCAGGTCGTTGAGGTCTGCCGCAAGGTCGGCCTCCGGATCGTGCTGGTTCCCACCGTGATAAGGGGGATAAACGACGACCAGGTCGGCGCGATCGTGCGCTTCGCCTGCGACAACTCCGACGTGGTCACCGGCATCAGCTTCCAGCCGGTGTGCTTCACCGGCCGCATCGCGGAGAAGGACAGGATGCAGCAGCGATACACGATCACCCACCTCGCCCTCGACGTCGAGGAGCAGACCGGCGGCACGATGCCGCGCGCGAACTGGTTCGGGCTGGGGTGCACGCAGCCCCTCTCGCGCATCTCCGAGGCGCTCTCCGGAGAGCCCGCGTTCTTCGTCTCGTGCCACCCGGACTGCGGCGGCGGCGGGTACCTCTTCATCAATCCCGAGGACAAGAACGAGGTCAAGGCCCTGCCGGAGTTCTTCGACATGCGCGGGGCGCTTTGCGACCTGCAGGCGCTCTCCGAAAAGCTCTCCGCCCGCAGGCGCAGGACCTGGTACAAGCTCCTCAGCTCGCTCGGCATCGCGCGCTCCGCCGACCTCATGGGAGGGGCCAGGGCGCTGCGCATAGTGCGCAAACACTTCGACCAGAAGAGGGCGCCCACCGGGCTCACATTCCGGAGGCTGCTCGGCGTCATGGACGGCTACAAGGACACGGAGAGGGGGAGGCGGCCGGAGGCTGAAAAGAAATACAGCTACAACACTATCTTCGTGGCGGGCATGCACTTCCAGGACAGGTACAACTACGACTGCGAGCGCGTGCGGCGCTGCGTCATCCACCAGTCGGCGCCGGACGGGAGGATGTACCCGTTCTGCACCTACAACTCGGGCCCCTATTACAGGGCGCGCGTTGAGGAGAAGGAGCAGACCACCAAGCTGTGCGAGTATAAGGAGAGCGGCTCGCCGCACTCCTCTGCGGACCGGAAGAAGCGCTTCCCCGCCGACCCCTCGCTGCCGCAGATCGCGGTCAAGGACTACGGCGTGCGCGAGGGAGGGCCCCGCGAGTACCACATACCGGACAACTACGGCTGCTGCTCGACCGCGAAGGCGTGAGCGGCATCACAGCGACTCCGAGGTCTGGGCGATGCGGTCTGCGAGCCGCAGGAGGCGCTCCGCCCTCTCCTTCAGCCTCTCCGACTCCCTCCTGTAGTGCCCTTTCGCCCTGCCCAGTGTCGCCCTGGCCTCCTGGCGCCTGAGGATACCCGCGGCCCTCTCGACTGCGAGTGCGTACGCCTTGATCTTTGAAGGGACGCCTGCGACTCGTCCCCTCAGCGCTTCATAGACCTCGGAGGAGATGGGCTGAAATTCGTCCGGGAGCGCCATGTCGCCCGCGTCCCTCATCGCGACCGCCTTGTCCTGCATCGCCCCGTAGATGTTGAGGTATCCCCGATCCACCAGCGCCCTGATGAGCTGCGACGGCCTGTCGGTGAGCGCGGCCAGATCTTCCTCCCGGACGCTCCACTGCCTCACCATCTCGAGCTCGGCCTCCTCGAGCATCCGGTTTCGCCTGAAGGTCGCCTTGATGTAGGATGGATCGGCCTCGGTGAGAAGCGCCGCGAACTCGTCCGTGCCGATCTCAAAGACGTCCTGCGGCCTGGAGAGCACGGATGGAACGAACGGCCCCGCTGCGTCGAGCATCATCCTCGCGATGCGGCGCTGGTGCGGCACGATGAGATGGTGCCCGTCCTCCCTGAGGGCGAGCTGCATCTCGTAGAGGGCCATCGTCCTCTTGAGCTCGGGATAGGCGTCGAGAGCCATCCTCGCGCTTTGCCTTGGCCCATCCTCCTGCGCATGCGCCTGCTCCACCTCGCGCAGCGCGTCGCCCACGAAGCGCCCCACACCGGCGGCGTCGATTTTGATCAACGCCTCGCCCTGCTCCATCATGGACATGTCGTACCAGCCGGAATCGGACGCCCTTGCGGCAAGGAGCCTGGCCCTCCCCCTGAGCATCAGATAGAACTCCGGATCCGCCGCCCCGATGCCGCCGATCGTCGCATTCCCCTTTCCGTGCCTGGATATATAGGCCCTGTAGAAGTTGGCGAGCATTCCGGGGGACGGGACGCTCGCGTTCTCGATCCTTTCCTTCAGATCCTTGAGATATTCTCCCGTGTCGGACAGATGATCGAGGTGCTCCTTCTCGCTCTTGTATCGCATGGACCATGCGTCGATCTTCCGGTATATCTCAGGCGCGGCGGCCATGAGCTCCTCGCGGATGCGGACAGGATCGGACGAACCGAATGCGCGCACGGCGAGCGGGTTCTCCCTTATGCTCTCGAGGACAGCGTATATCTCCCTGTCCTTGTTGCGCGAGAGGTAGAGCACCCTGCCCGGCGGGACGTCGGGGCGAAGCGGGTCTATCGACTCGGTTTCCTCGCGGCCCGCGACCGCCTCGCTCCTGAGCATGCTGTGAAAGGCGCCGTCGTCGCTTATATGCCTCAGCTGCCTCGATGCGAGGCCGTCCACAACAGAATCCAGCCAGAAGCCGAAGTGCATCCACGAGAAGATCTCGATCAGGTTGTCCACGACCCCGGAGACGTTGCTCCGATCTATCGAACTCACCCGGCCCATGAAATCCGCGAACTTTCTGAACCCGTTCCACCTGGCCTCGAAGAGCCTCTCGCAGTCGGCGATCCCGAAGCTGGCGACGCCGGTGAGCCAGCGGTAGATGTTTCGGGGATCGTCCTCCCGCACCGCGTGCCAGAGGTAGCTCCCGTCCTCCTCCGCCTTTATGGCCCTCTGCTGCGCCTCGAGTTTCCAGGGGCTGCGGCCGGCGAACATGGACTCGAGCGTCTCGGTCAGAACATCCCACGCCCTGTAATAGTAATCGAGCTGGAAGCGACCGTAGGCGTTCGACCGCCGCCTCCAGTGGCCCTCGAGGTCCTCGACGAACACCCGGCCCCTCTTTTCCTTGCTCTCCCCCCAGGGCCTGAATATCTCGTGCCTGTCCTTCCGCGACTCGGCCGTGCGCACAGCGGCCTCGTCCGCATGCCATACGGAGAGGACCGCCTCGACCTCCTTGAGCGGACAGGCGCCCAGCACGAACATCTTCGCAGATGCGTCGAACGTTATGACCTCCCCGTCATATCGCTCCATCAGTCCGAAGGCGCCCCTGGCCCCCACTATGCAGGGTATCCTCTTCTCGAAGGCGTGCTGGCCCGCGTGCGATGTCGTATCGCCGTCCGTGGTTATGATGCCCGGAAACGACGCGAACACCCCGTTGAACTCGTTGTTGGTGTGATGCGCCAGGAGTATCGACCCGCGAGTGGCGTCTGCGGACGTGCCGTGCAGGACCTGGAGACGGCCGATCGCCACGCCCGGATAGGCGACCTGGGCGCGGTCGTAAAAAGAGTCCGCGACGGAGCCGGGCGGGATCCGCTCCGTGTCTATCGTCGTGTATCTCAAGACCTTGTTGCCCCGCTTATCAATTTCGATGCCGGACGCCTTCGGGCGCGCCTGGACGATGACGATCCTTCCGTCCCCGTCCACCAAGTACTCGATGTCGACGTGATCGGCCCTTTCCGCCTCGCGATAAGCGCGGTGGACCCCCTTCGCGATTTCGACAAGCCTTAAGACCTCACCGTCCTCGAGCGAAGGATCGCCTATCGAGACCGACTCGCGCCTGAGGCCACCGTGAGCATCCTCGACGAACCGCACCCGCTTCTTCGCTATCTCCTTCTCCAGTATCTCCTCGCCGGTCAGGCCCACGAGCCACCTGTCCGCCGCGCCCACCCCCTCCACCACGCCCTCCCCGTGCCCCGGCTGAGCGGTCACGCGATAGATCGGGCGCCCGGTCCCCTGGTCGAACGTCACTACGACCCCCGCGGCTTTGGGGCTTACGAACTCCTGCAGGAGGACCGCCATCCTCGCCTCGGAGTGGGAAAAGCCGATGGACTCCCTGTACTGCACGAAGCCGTCCGAGTAGAGGCTCTGCCAGACCTTGAGCACGCTCTGAATCACACCCTCCACGGTGATCTGATGCATGAAGGAGTCGGCCTGGCCCGCGGCCATGTGCCTGCCCATGTCCTCGGAGTTCGCCGAGCTCCTCACCGCGACGTCGCCGCCGAGCCTTCGAAACTCCTCCTCCAGCGCCAGGGAGACATCCTCGGGGAGCTCGATCCTCCCTATCCGCTCCCTTATCCCCGCTGCGATCTCGCGCTTTCTCTCGCGGGAGCGCGCCCGATCCAGCAGCTCGATCTGCCCGCGGATCTCGGGATCGTCGAAGACGATCCTCCTGAAGACGCCCGCGGGGATCACCGAGGTCTCCGGGATCGAGAGGCCGGGGATCTTTCCGGCAAGCTCGAGCAGGAAGTGGGTGTTGGAGCCCTTGCCGCCCGAGACGAACGGCAGCGCGGCCGCGGGGTCGCAGGCGCGGATGACGTCGGGAAGGCCCATCTCCATCGCCTCCCAGACTGAGTCGGAGCCCAAGCAGGGCCCCGCGAGGTCGAGGGCGAACTCATGCGGATGCGACTTGAACATGCGGCGGACTCCCAGCCAGTGGACGAAGCTCATATCGTCGGAATCGATCGCCAGCAGCATCTCCCCGTCGACCCCTCCGCCCAAGCCCGCGAGCGCCTTCCCCTTGCGCGCAATATTCTCCGCCGCGTTCGCGCGGACCAGCGCCTCCTCCCCCTTCGTCAGCCTGCACACCATGAGGCTGTTCCTGTCCCGATCGAACACCGGGTGGATGTGCCTGACGCCGGTCCTCTCCGCGATCGAATCGGCGGTGCGCCTCACCTCGTCCCGCGAAACTTCCGGATCGGTCGTCAGCACGGTCAGCGATCTCTTCAGGATGTTGTAGTTCATGCGTATGCCGCGGGGCATCTCCATCTCTGAAAGGGCAGACTCGAGCGCCGCCTCCTCCGCCTTCGAAAATGCGTGGAAGTCGAAGCTCACGAGATAATTTTCGTGGCCGCGCTCCTCTCCGATCATCTCGAAGCGGGCGGGGTCGATCTCGATCCCGACCTCCGTCTTCACGGCTTTGGCCGCAGCCGGCTTCGCCTCCTCCCCCGGCGCAGGCTTCGCATTGGCGGAGACCGTGTACGTGTCGGGGAAGAGCCTCTTGAACAACCCCCTCCTCTGCAAAAGGACCCGCTCTCCGCCCGAATCGATCAGGAGCACCTGGACCGAGCTCTTCCCGCTGCCCTCCCTGAACATCCGATCGTGGCGCTCTGCCGCCTTGAGCATCACCCTCGCCGAGTAGAGGTAGGAGAGCCAGCGGCCGCACAGCATCGTCCCCTTCGCCGCCTCGGCCTCCAGATCGGAGACCCTCTTTTGGAGGATCGGTATCGCCTCGGCGTACGCGCCGTCCGCGATCCGCCCCCTTGCATCCCTCAGGTCGGCCTCGATGCGATCGACGAGGTGCCTGCGGCGAAAGCGGGAGGGGACGTCCCCCCCGAACGCGCGCACATGTCTGCCCAGGGCTGCGCTCGAGACGACATCGATCGACACGGCTCGATGGCGCGTCAGGTGACCGGCATCGTCGTACGGTACGAAGCCGTCCTTGCAGGAGGCCTTGCCGAGAAGGGCAAGCCCGTGAGCGGCCGCCATCGCCTGGCACATGCACGAGGGCGCGGTAAGCCATCCGGAGTTGCTCATGATATTGATCGACATGGTGACCTTTCCCCGGCCGCGCTCAACCTACGGGATGGACTCGTTCACCGCGCCCGGCTGGCCGGGCTGGCCCGCTTTGCCGCCGTTGCCTCCGGGGCCTCCGGGGCCGCCCGAGACTTCGAAGCACCCGAAATCCTTCATAAGAGTTGCGAACTCGGCAAACGTATTCGGATAGTATGTGCCCAGGCTCTGTATGGTGGCCTGATTGAAGTTCAATTCAACGCTGCCTCCCCCGCCCCCGCCCCCGCCTCCCCCTCCGGCATATCCCGTTCCGCCGTTTCCTCCGGCACCTCCACGAACTGAGAACAGCGTGGAGGCGAGGACGACATTTAGAATGTCGGTCATGATCACGACCGAGCCGGCCGGCCCCCCACCCCCTCCGCCGTCGTCATAAGGCGCATCCTCCCCGTCTCCGCCTTCTGCATGAATCTTCCCTTTGATATTCGCCGTGTCTGCGATCAATGTCAGCGCACCGCCTCCGATCCCGCCGGCAGCCCCGAACGGCCCGCCTCCACTGCCGCCGCACGAACCGGGCACAGCAATAAAATCCTCAGCCGATCCGTACGGCTCACTTCCCGATCCGCCCATGCCCGTATAGCCGCCATTGCCCCCGGCGCCTCCGACCCCGACAGCCGGCCCGCCTTCGCCGCCACCGCCGTCGTATGATCCAAGACCTTCACTGCCGTCCCAGTAATCATCGGAGCAGATGTCGGAGATTATTTTCATCGTCGACATCTCATCTATCAGGATCTCCTCGGTATCGACGACGGCGCTTTGACAGTACAGAGTGAATGTGGCCCCTCCCGTGATGCGCACTTAGTCGGGCGCCAGATCGCAATCGTATGTCGACTCATAGACCGCTTCTCCGTGCACTTCGATCTCGTCCACGTATCCGTTGCAGTTGTCGTCGATTTCGTTTGTGTAGATTTCCTGCGAAGGGCAGACCTCCTCCTGCACAACCTGCCAGACCCCCCCTGCGCACTCTTCGATCTGATCCTGGCAGATGCCGGTATTCTTCGTTTCATTCGGGCCAGAATAGGAGCTCCGCGTCTCGCCCTCATCGCAACCGTACTCCTGATCCCCGGTTTCGTCGCAGCCTGCGATCCCTATGACGGCGAGCGGCCAGAGCGCCGCGCCGACGTAGAGCGGCAGCGCGTCGATCGGCCTCACCTCCTTCGCGTCTTTCCCGGTCCAGAAGCTGACCGGCTCCCTCACGAACACGTCGTAGAGCTTGCCCGCAAAACCGATGTTGGACATGCGGACCTCCCTCAGATTCAGTCGTTCGGTTGCGGTGCGCCGCATAGGACTTATTCGTATCTCACGAATTTCACATGCGGGTAGATATACGCCGATGCGGATTCATCGTAGCCCTTTGCCTCGAGCAGGGCCTGGACCTGAAAGCTGTCGCCCTCGTCCAGATTGAGGACCCCGTCCCCCACGTCCTCGTTGACGCCCCTGACCTCGGATTCGCATCCGGACCTTTTGCGGTTCCAGTCCACAAATCTCGCCAGGGACAGATAGAGGGTCTGCCATGCCCTCGATGCGGCCACAGGCACCCTGGATTTGAAGAGGTCCACATCGCTCCGAGGAAGCCACTTGTTTTTCCTGTCCTTTGATTTCAAAACGCTCACGCCGGGCCCGTCGGCATCGTATATC
The DNA here is from genome assembly GCA_016927275.1 of Pseudomonadota bacterium. Classification (NCBI taxonomy): domain Bacteria; kingdom Pseudomonadati; phylum Pseudomonadota; species Pseudomonadota bacterium. The sequence continues at coordinate 15,793 of JAFGMW010000011.1, read as the reverse complement.
TCCCATATGAGATATGCGTCGGTGTCAGGCAGGACCTTCACCTCCATGTGGGTGGCCCGGTTGAGTCCGTTCGGCGCCCTGCCGTATTTGAAGCCCACCCCCGAGACAACAGGCACCGGATACGATTCCCTCTTCGATGCGGGCACCTTTCTCGGCGCCATCCCTGCAGCGAAATAGCATCCCACCCACCTCCCAAAACACCCGTACCGCCTGCCGTCGTCTCTGCTGCCGACCAGATAGAAGGAATATTCCGCTGTCGAAGTGAATATCCGCGTCCGCGTTCCGTCCGGAACAACTGTCGGGTCGTAGCCCACGGAGGCCTCGCCCGCCAGATTTGGCGGACAGGTGTCGCCATGGCCGCTCCCCGAAGAAAAATGGACGCGCCCTGCCGAGATATCCCCCTGTGCGCCTCCCTGCTCGATTCCTATGTCTGACATGTGCCCTCCTCCGGCGTCATCGTTCGCCACGACCGTTCGCAGAGCGGGCTATCGCCCGAAGAGCCTCTGCGACCGACTTGCTCAGCGTCTCCTCACTCTTGAGAAGATTCATGATGTGCGGCACCGCCGCCTCCCCGATCTCGCGCAGAGCATTGAGAGCGTCCTCCCCTCCCCTGTCCGCAGCGACCATCCTCACCAGGTCCGGAGCCGCCTCGGCCGCCTCCGGCCCCATGTAGCCTATCGCGCGGGCCGCCTGCGCCCTCACCCTCGGATCATCGTGCCAAAGCGCAGCCCTGAGCGAATCGAGGTCCCACACTCGCCTTCCGCCCGAGCTTTCATTCCATTCGCCCATATCTTCCCCCCTCGGACTTAAGAACAGGACCTGCCTTCGCAAAGGCGTCGGCAGCTCTTTGTAGGACACGGCGGCCATTGTCCAAGAGCACTCCGATGAGAGCGGGCTTATCGGTCCCTACCGGACCCGTGATACTTTCGAGCGCCCTTGCGGCCTCTGCCCTTACACCGCCTTCCACATCCTCCAGCGCATCGATCAGCGCTGGGACCGCCTCCTTCGCTTCAGGGCCAATCTCGCTGAGGATAAAGGCGGCTTCCACTCGGGCATCGCTTTCCTCGTCCTTCAGCGCAGCGATCAGCGCGGGAACAGCAGCAGGGCCGATTCTGCTGAGCGCCCGTGCAGCTGACCCGCTGACATCACTGTCCTTATCCTTCAGCGCAGCGATCAGCCCCTTTATCGCCTCCTTCGCCCCAGGGTCGACATGGCCGAGCGCCCCGGCGGCTGCGGCGCGGACGCACCATACCTCTTCCTTCAGCGCAGCGACCAGCGCAGGGACAGCTGCCTTTGCCTCAGGGCCGATCTCGCCGAGCGCCCCGGCAGCTGCATCGCGGATAGCGACGTCAGCGTCCTTTAGCGCCGCAGTGAGCACAGGCACGGCAGTCTCGGAACCAATTTCGCCCAGCAACCTGACGACTGCATGGCGGCTATAATAACGGTCGCTATTCTTAAGCTCCTCTACGAGCGCCGGGACTGCGGCGGTGCCGATCTTGCGGAGCGCCTCGGCTGCTGCGCAATGAACGGCATGGATCCGCTCCTCGAGAGGGGAGAAATGATCGTTCAATGCCTCTATCAGCACCGGCACCACGCTTTCATGGGTTGAGCCGAGTTGTCCCAGAGCCCACGCGGCGGCACATCGCACGTACAAATCGCTGTCCTTTAGCGCCTCGGTCAGCGCAGGCGCGGCAGCCTTAAAACCTATGCTGCCCAGAGCCCAGGCGGATGAATATCGCACATACTGATTTCTATCCTTGAGCGCGCCGCCAAGGAGATAGACCGCCGATCCTGCAGCTGAACCGCTAACGCCCAGCCCGTAGGCGGCTGCACTTCGCACGCCAAAATCGCTTTCGGCGTCCTGGAAGGCCCCTATGAGGAAAGGCACCGCCGGCGCGCCGATGCTGCCCAGCGCCTCCGCAGCCGAACGGCGCACGCTCAAATCGCTGTCCTTGAGCGACATGATCAGCGCCGGCACCGAAGCCACGCTCCCCCGGCTTGTCACGCCAAACATTTTCGGGGTAAGAGATTGGCGGAGACGAAGGCCTATGTTCGTTAGCGATGCAAGAAAAGCGTCCATGCGATCTCCGACCTTCTTGCCGCCTGAACCATCGCCGCCAATCCCGCCTGCGCCGAAACCGCCAACTGGGGAGGCGGAGCGGCCGGAAGCCAGAGCGCTGCCCTCAGAGTTAACTGTGACTGCGGCATACGCCTCTATGTCTCCGGCAAATCGCCCCGATGCACTCGATGCGGCGAAATTGTCTGAGGCTGAAGGCGCATACGCCGCAGAAGGCACAAAACCGCAGCGCGAGGGCGCCCCTGTCGAACTCATCCCAGCAGGGGAAACGCCTCTTCCAACCACAGGCGCATTGAATGTCGCGGATAACAAAACCGGTTTTATCATCGGACTCCCTCCTTTTTTTCATCCATATTGTTATTTAAGGCGCCAAAGACTCCTTAATGACTTCACGATGCATACTGGGCCTGCCGGACGTCAGGCGCCTCGCTCTTTTTTGATTGCATGCTTTATTGCTTTCCGAGCCTGTTTGGCCGCCGATCTCACCTCAGGATAATTGTCGCGAAGAAGCGCATCGAGATGCGGCAGGGCCTCGGCAGCCTGAGCGCCTATTCGACCCAGCGCGCCGGCTGCACATATCCTGACGCCTGGTTCAGTGTCGTTGAGCGCATCGATGATGTGTACATGTCCCCCTTTTTCCAAATCCGTACGAGCAAGGGCACCGCCTCAGCGGCGCCGGCCCCGATCTCTCCTACCTCCTTTAAAAAGAAGGATTTCAACGCCATCAGCTCCCATTCCGATCTTTCCTCCTCCAGCGCCTTGATGAGCAGGGAAAGCGCCTTTCTCTCCTCCGCCTTGAGCTTTACAAGCGCCAGGGCCGCGAGCAGCCTGCGATCCCTTTCTTCGCTGTCCAGCATTCCGGCGAAAAGTACGGCGGCCTTGTTGGCTGTTTCTTCTCCCAGATTTTCTACGCCGCTCGTCGACAAGAGCCAGACTCCAAAATCGAGTCCCCACTCATGCATCGATTCGGCAAGCGCAAGAAAGGACTCGTCGGTCCCGATCCTGGCCAGGGCAACCGCGGCGGTCTGGCGAACCCACGGGTCGTCGTTTTTGAAATAATAGGAGATCTTCTGCACCGCCGGGGCCGACGTTTTCCCTATCCTGCCGAGCGCCTCGATGGCCCTTTCTCGCGTCTGCACGTCTCCCTCGTCCAGAAGCCCGATCAAAACGGGTACAGCCGGAGCGACGGCTCGCTCTATGTCGGGAACGGCATAGGTCTTTTCCCTGCCGCGCCCGATCCTGGCGAACAAGACGGCGGACTCGAATTCATTTTTTTCCCTTTTCACCTCTATGCACGCAACCGCATCAAGAGCAGCCGATCTGACGGCGGCACTCTCATCCTTCATCCCCGCTATCAAAGCCGGCATGGCCCTGCCGCATGCAATGCTCATAAGGGCATGCGACAAATCGCCGAAGAAACGCGCGTCCCCGTTCTCCGTGGTCCGGACCAGCTTCAGCAGATAGGGTACGGCCCTCCAGGCATGCGCTCCCATATGCGCCAGGGCGGCCAGCGCCGAGGCACGAACCCCGATCTCCTCTTCGTTTTGCAGGACTGCGATGAGCCGCTTGTAAGCCAGACTCGAATCGCCGCAGCCCATTGACAAGTTCTCACCGATGCGCTGCACCGCAAGATCACGGATCCATGAGTCGCCATCGCTAAGGAACGAGGCAAACGCCGGAATGTCGCACACGCCGTGAAGATAATCTGCGGCATAGAGGGCAGCCCTTCGCACTTCAGGGCTGCTTTTATCACTGAGCGCCTTCCTGATAAGGGGGCGGACCGGATTCTCCGAAAAAATCAGATGAATACTCCCGAGGTTGTGGATCACAGAGGGCTTCCACTCTTTGCATTCAGCAGGGTCATTGAGTGGGCATTTCGAGTAATTGTCGGCGAGCCACCTCGCCCTTCGATAGAAGGCCCTCTCCCCGTTTTCTCCCAGAAGCTCCCCTATAAAGGCATCTGACAGCCCGGCCTCGCTGAATCGCGAACTCAGATCATAACCGGCATAGTCCCTGTTGAGCTCATCCATGAGAACTCCGCACTGGGATTCGCTTACCCCCCCCTCCTCCACTAGGTCCCGGCAATCGGCCTCGGTGAGCCCGTCGAGCCCATCCGCGTAGGCGGCGGTGACTCTTCTGGCGAGATCGATATCTGACATGGACGACCTCCGTATCGATGACCCCTTTGCCCCTATGTCCGGAAACGTTTCGAAACGGTGCTCTGCCCCCTGAGCCGTTGTCGTCTAACATATTGACAAATAAGAATAATAAATCGGGCGCGGCGGCCTGTGAAAAAAACGCGCACCAAAATCGGCTGCAATGCGAAAACAGATCCGGACCGCTTGCGGGCAGGGGTCGTGCCGGACTATACCTGCCACAGGCCGTTTGAGGAGACACTCGATGAGGCTTCCCCTCACCATCCTAGCGATCGCCGCAGCGTTCCTCGCCGCGTTGCCCCTCGAGGCCGGCGCCCGCCCCCTCAGGATATGGGTGATGCACAACGAGCCGACCGAGCCCTACGTCGAGGTGACGCCCGAGAGGCTCGCGCAGTCGCTGGAGACGTTGAGGAGCGAGCACGGAATCATGATCGAGAACAGCCTGAGGAACCTCGAGGCGCCGATCGAATCCCAGTACCCGCTCGGCATCTACATAATAGGCCGCAATGCGTTCATAGAGGAGCTGATCGACTTCCAGCGCTCGCACCCGGGCGAAGAGGATATCGCGCTCGAGTTCCTGCGCTGGGACGACGCATACAGCCGGACGGTCGCGGCGCTCGAGTCGGGGGATCCGGCCGCGGCGCCCGACGTCGTGCAGATCGGCTCAACGTGGACCGCGACCTTCGCCGACATGGGGATACTGGCCGATCTCTCAGGGCTCTTCGACACGCAGGAGTTCTTCCCGCCGTCCGCATCCAGCGCCGCCCCCTTCGGCAGCGAGGGCCTCTTCGCGGTGCCGTGGTTCGTGGACGCGCGGCTTCTGTTCTACAATAAAAAGATCATAGGTTCGCCGGAACCGCTGGCGACCTGGGACGGATTCCGCGACGCCTGTGAAGCTGCGGCGCCCGGCCGGCCGCTGATCGGAGTGCCCTTGTCGCAGAACTGGAACCTGCTGCACAACCTGGCGCCATGGATATGGAGCGCAGGCGGGGAGATCATACGACCTGGGCGCTTCGGGCCCTTCAACTCACACAGGGTCGCGCTCGACGGCGCGGAGACGAAAGAGGCGGTGAGGTACCTCAACTCCCTCTCCTCAGCCGGGTGCATGGAGTTCCCGAATGTCACCCAGGAGGTCCTCGACAAGAGATTCATCGACGGCGAGTACGCGGCGCACATCGCCGGCACGTGGATAATCACAAGGATGGGCGACGGCTGGCGGAGGAGATTCGGCGTGACTCTTCCGCCCGCCGGCCCGGGCGGCTCCCACCCCTTCGTGGGCGGCTCGCACCTGGCGATAACGGCCGCGAGCGATGGGCGCGGCAACTTCGACCGCGCCGTGGAGCTGGTCCGCCACTTCGCCTCGCCGGAGGTTCAGCGCAGCTACGCGAGGGCGACCAACTTTCTGCCGGCGAGGCGCGAAGCCATGGAGGGGTTTTTGAGCGACGGCGAGGAGGTCTTTCGCCGGGGCCTGGAGGCGGGTCACTCCTACCCCAGCATACCGGACTGGGGTTCCGTCGTTGAGAACGACCTCATCCGAACGCACCTCTGGCACATCTGGCGCGACATCGCCCAGGGCGTGCCGGACGAGATGCTCGTCGCCACCGTCCAGAACGTGGCGTCGAACCTCCGCAGGAAGCTCTTTGTCTCGCAGGCCAGGCGGGCCGCGCCCCTTGCGGCGGCGGGCATAGCGGCGCTGATGGCGGCGGCGGCGGCGGTCACCGCCCTCTCGCGCAGGAGGATGCGCGAGGCGGGCAGGCTCTGCGAAGAGAGGTCGGCGGAGCTGAACCGCATCTGCGCCGAGCGCTCGGTGCTCGAGGGGAAGGCGCTGCTCCTCGCACGCAGGGGCGAAGAACAGGGCGAGGAGGTGGCCAGGCTCAGGAGAGAGGTGGCCTCTCTCGGCGAACGCGCCTCGGCGCTCAAGGCGGAGCTCGTCAGACACGCCCCGAGGAAACCGGGCGACGAGAGGAGAATCGGCTCGTTCGAGATAGGGTGGGACGGCTCTCTCGCAATACGCGGGGAGAGGGTCCGCTTCGACAACAACAGGCAGGCCCGCAGGCTGCTCGAGCACATGGTCCGGTCCGCCGCGGCCGGCAGGCCCGCGCTCCATTGCCTGTGGGGCTACGCCCTGTTCGGATGGAAGGCAGGCGAGATCCAGTCGCACCCGCAGAGGCTCTTCGAGATCATGGCCGCGAAGATCAACGCGCAGCTCAAGTCGCACGGCGCGCCGGCGCTGGTGGTCAAATCCGGCAAGGGGAGCTTTTTGTGGAGGATCGGGTGGGACTCGAGGCTCGTGATGGAGAGGAGCGACATCGTGCGCTCCGCCTCCGAGGCGGAACTGGCGGCCCGAGGCCTGGCCGAAGGCTCGTCGGAGCCGTCGATAGCCCACGCCATCACCGCGGTGGAGCTGGACCCCAAGAACCTCGACGCCCTGGCCGCGCTCAAGGATGCGCTCTCGAAGCTCGATCCCGCCGAGCCCTACAGGGCCAGGATGGAGTCCATGCTCAAGATCAGCGAGGGCATGATCGCCAAGGACGTCGAGTCGCTGAGGGCGGGGGTGAGGGAGATCGAGCGCATGGCCTCGTCGGGCAGGGTGCCCAGGGGCATGGAGCCCGACGACGTGGAGGCGGAGCTGGCGAACATGAGGTGCAGCGCAGAGTACATGGCCGACCGCTTCGCCGCGATCTTCACGCCCGCCTCCGGCGCGAAGAGGCCTGCGCTGCTCGACGACATAATGAGAAGGATGTCGGCGATTCACGCGGAGATCTCATCGCTCAAGGCGCGCGGCGCCTCCGACGAGACCCTCTGGGCACAGGTGGCGTGCAGCGGGAGCTTCTCGCAGCTCATGGCCGTACCGCACGTGAGCAACCTCGTCTGCAACTTCTACAACGAGGAGATGAAGGCGAAGGAGGACCCCAGGCTCGTCCAGCTCGCGCTCATATCGATGCTCTCGCAGGAGGGCTCGATCGCGACCCTCTGCGCCGCCAGGGACGAGCGGGACGTGATAGCGGCCATGCGCAGGGGGCTCTGCAGGGAGATCGACTCCCTCTCGGACAGCATCTCCACGATGTCGTGAAATATAACGCGAAGTTCGAAAGAACCTACTGCAGCAACTTCGGCTTGTCCTCGACCGCGGGTTCCTCCGGCGCAATCTGCTCCGGAAGCTCGTCCTCTCGGCTTGCCTGCTCCAGCGCCTTGTAGCACTCTATGCGGTTGCGGCCGTTCTCCTTGGCCCGGTAGAGCGCGATATCGGCGTGATCGATGAGGTCGTCCATCTCCTCCACGTCGTCCGGGTACGTCGCTATGCCGGCCGAGATGGTGATGGACCTCGTCTCCTTATGCTCCGGCGTGGCGAACCTGTGGCCCTCCACGAGGAGCCTGACCTTCTCGGCCACCGCTATCGCGCCGCGCTTGTCGGTGTCCGGCAGCAGGAGCACGAACTCCTCGCCGCCGAAGCGGGCCACGGTGTCCACCTCGCGGAGGTTGCGGCGGAGCACCCCGCCGATCTGCCTGAGCACCTGGTCTCCCTGCAGGTGGCCGAAGGTGTCGTTGTAGTCCTTGAAGAAATCGACGTCGACCATGATGAGCGATAGCGGCCTGTGGAATCGGATGGCGCGCTTCCACTCCATCTGCAGCATGTTCTGGAAGTGGCGGCGGTTGTTGATGCCGGTGAGCTCGTCCTTCACGGTCAACTCGCGCGTGCGCGTGTAGAGCCTGGCGTTGGCGATCGCCAGGGATATCTGCCCCGCGGTCAGCGAGAGCATCTGCACGTCCTGGTACGTGAAGCTGGAGACGCCGCGCCTGCCGAAGTTGATCACCCCCAGGACCTCATCCTTGTAGATCAGCGGGAGCGAGAGGAACGAGGAGGGCTCGTCGGGCCTCTCCCCCTTGTAGTTGAGGAAGCGGTCCTCCCTGCTCGTGTCCTTGATGTATATCTTCTTGCCCGACTGAGCGGCCAGCCCCGATATCCCCTCGCCCTTGCGGAACACCATGCCGGCCACCGCCTCGGGGTTTTTGAATCCGAAGGCGGCCTTGATCTGCAGCTCCTCGGCCTTCTCGTCGAACACCATGAGCGCGAACTCGTTGACCTTGAGATGCTTGCGCAGCGTAGCCGCGATGGTGGCGTAGAGCCTGTCGAGGTCGATGATCGAGTTGACCTCCTGCCCTATCTCGTAGATGAGCGACAGGTCCTTCACGAACTGCTCGAGCATCCTGTTCGTGCGCTCGATTATCGCGCCCTTCTCCTCGAGGCTGCGGCGCAGCCTCTCCTGCTCGGCGGCCATGATGTGGTCCTGCTCCGACTGGATGTTCTGCGCAGACAGATCGGTGATCCTGGTCAGCATCCTGTTGAACGATCGCGACAGGTCCCCGATCTCGTCCTCTGCGGCGACCGGCGCCCTGATGAGGAAGTCGCCCCTCTCGGCGCGCAGCATCGCGCGCCTGAGCGAGACGAGCGGCCGCTCGAGGAAGCGGTAGATCGACAAGGTCGCTGCCGCCGCTATCGCGGCCGCCTCAATGAAGGTGAATATGGCGGTGACGCCGACCCCGAAGAGGGTAGAGGTTTGATCGACAAGGCCGTAGTGCGCGAGGGCCAGCTCCGCCAGCCAGACCGATGCGTATGCCGCACCGGTCGCCGCCGCCACCTTGGCCGGGATCGAAAGGCCCCACCCCCACCCCTTTTCCAAGTTGATACGCAAATCGTCACCCTTGAGAAGGCCGGCGGGCCGGCTGAAACGCATGCCGATCCACTGCCTGCGGCCTCCCATATAGTGTATCGGCGGCAGGCACAAGAAGTTGCTAAGTTCTTTGGAGAAAATTCCCCTGTTTTATCAATTATCTAGCTTGCCTGTCGGGCCCGGTTTCTCTATATTACCCTGAATGAGGAAGATCGCGTCCATAGCCCTTGCCGCTGCGATGATCTTCATGTCGCAGGCATCGCAGGCCCTCCCGCCCCCCGGCATCAGGGTGCTCATCCTCGAATCGCAGAGGATCGAGGTGAAAGGGGTGGGCACGCCGCTGGCCCTCTCGTCGGGCGATGCGCACATGGCGAAGCCCGGGCCGGCGAGACAAAGCGCCATCATGACTGCGGGCCCCCGGGGGCTCATCTTCGAAGGCACGGAGATCGGGACGGCGGCCTCGCTGAAAAACCGCACGGAGAGGTACGAGATCGACGGCAAGATATTCAGGGGCGAGATCAGGGTGATATGGAAATCCGCAGGGGTGCTCATCGCGGTGAATCACCTCCCTCTCGAAGAGTACCTGGTGGGGCTGGTGGGCAGCGAGATGTATCCGGGATGGCCGATCGAGGCATACAAGGCGCAGGCGGTGGCCGCTCGCACATACGCCCTGCACCACGCCGATAAGGCGGCCAAGGCCCGTGACTACGACGTGACCGCCACCGTGCTCTCGCAGGTCTACGAGGGGGTGGGCCGCGAGGCGGAGAGCGCGAGGCAGGCGGTGGATGCCACCAGGGGCATGGTGCTCATGCGCGGAGGGGCGGTCTTCCCCTCCTACTACCACAGCTGCTGCGGAGGGCTCACCGAGCACGCTCACAACGTGTGGGACGGCGCATGGGGCCCCCCGCAGGTAGAGGACCGCTTCTGCGAACGCTCGCCCAAAAGGTCGTGGAGCGAGAAGATCCCGCTGACCGAATTCAGGCAGAAGCTGGAAAAAAACGGCATCAGGGTCGGGACCCTGCAGGGAGTTTCGATACGGCCGGAGATGGACTCCCCAAGGGTCGATCAGATGATCGTCGAGCACGACGGGGGCATCGACGCGATAAGGGCCACGGACATCAGGTCCATGTTCGGCTACTCGCGCATACGCAGCACATGGTTCGACGTGAAACTCGAGGGGAACGCGATATCGTTCGTCGGACGCGGCTACGGCCACGGGGTGGGGATGTGCCAGTGGGGGGCCAAGGGCATGGCGGACCAGGGCTCGGCCTATGAGCAGATACTCAGGTTCTACTATGCGGACGCGGAGATCAGAAGGGCCTACTGAACGCCGATCCTCTTCTCGACCTGGTCGCCGGCCTTGATCCCGTTCTTAGAGGCGATTCCGCCGTTGACCTCGAGCACGTACATGAAGGGGGTCGGCGAAGATATGAGCTCGGTGGAGCCCGGCACCGCGTTCTCGAAGACGTGGACCACCTTCATCTCCTCGTCGATGAAGATGAGGTCCAGCGGGATCTCCATCCCCTGCATCCAGAAGCGCTCAGTGACAGGCCTCTCGAAGACGAACCACATGCCGCTGTTCTGAGGCAGCGACTCGCGGCCCGAGAGCCCCTTCGCCTTCTCCTCGTCGGTCGTGGCGATCTCGGCGGAAAACGGGACGCCGTTTATCACCACCGTCGCGAGCGCGACCTGCGTGGGCGCCGGCATCTCCACCCCCTCCTGCTGCGCGACGGCCTGCGCATCCTCCGCACCCTCCGTCACGGCGGCCTCGTGCATCTTCTCGCACCCGGAAGCGGAGACCATGAGCAGCGCGAGAAACAGCCCGAACACACCCATCGTCCTTCTCATCGAAAACCTCCCCGTCTGCAGAGCGACCGGTTTTTGTCGCCTCATTTCGCTCTATTCCCTGAAGAAGCGAGCCAGCGTGCTGACCGCCACGTCCCAGGAGAGCACCGCAGAGCCCTTTACCAGAGGGATGCCCCTGGGGCAAGCCCTCTCGCAGTTCTCGGCGCCCGAGCAGTCGGCCACCCCGCCCCTGCCCGCCAGCGCCGAGAGCCTCTGCGGGGCAAGCTCCCTGCCTGCCTGGGCCCGGTTGAGCGGAAGGACGTGGCTGAAGACGAACGCGCCCGCAAATGCCGAGCGCGCGTTGACCTGCGGGCACGCCTCGCTGCAGGCGCCGCAGAGCACGCAGTCTAGATAGACCGAGAAGCGCTCCTCCTCGACGTCGTGCTCGACCCTCCCCTCGCGGGGGGCGAGCCCGTCGGCCCCGGTCCAGCAGCTGTGTTTCACCACGGCTTCCAGCATCGTGTCGCGGTCGACCCTCAGGTCGCGCACCACCGGAAACTTCGAGAGCGGCTCCAGCGTCACCGGGCCGTCGAACTCATCGAGCCCCACCCTGCACGCCTGCCTCACCCTGCCGTTGACGATCATCGTGCAGGAGCCGCACAGCCCCTCGCCGCACGAGTGGTCCCAGAGCACCGGGGTCGTGGGGTTGCCGTCGCCCGTCACCGGCCGGGACCGGATCGTCGCCAGCGCGTCGGCGACCGTCATCCCCGGCGCGGTGCTCACCTCGAATATCTCCCAGTACGGGAGGTCCATCGGGTCGTCCTGGCGTTTTATCTTGAGAAGGAGAGTCGGCATCTAGTATTCCCTCCGTCCCGGCTCGCACGAGAGGCGCTCGGCGTGATCCAGGACCGGCTCGCCCTTGCTGCGCAGCACCCTTGTGGTCGCCGCCCACTTCCTGTCGTCCCGCTCCGGCGAGGAGGGCTTCCTATGGAAGCCCCTGCTCTCCTGCCTGGCGATCGATGCACGGATGTAGATCCCCGCCAGGGCGAGCCTGCGCTCGAGCCTCCTGTGCAGCGAAAGCTCGGCGTTCGACCACTCCGAGCGGTCGATCAGCTGCGCCCTGGAGAGCCTCTCTGTGAGCTCGGCGACCCTCCCGGCCGCGCGCGCCAGCTCCTCGTCGTCCTTCACAAGCAGCGCCTTGTCGAAGAGCAGCGCACCGAGCTCGGTCGAGATCGCCCATGCGTTCTCTCCGCCCTGCTTCGCGGAGATCCTTGCCACGTTGTCCGTCTCACGCTCGACCGCATGAGCGAGCAGGGACTGCGGGGCCTCCGGCGCGCCATCGTCGCGCGAACCCGCGGCCTCCGCAGCGGAAGCGCCCGCCACGAGGCCGCCGTGCACCGAGGCCGGAAGCCGGTTGCCGCCGAGGGCGCACGCGCCGTGATAAAGGCAGCAGGCGCTCCCTGCGGCGTAGAGCCCTTCGATCGAAGCGGAGTGGTCCGGCCTCACCCACAGGCCGCCCAGAGAGTTTCTGACCGCCGGGGTCGTCTCTATGGTCTCACAGGTCGGATCGATGCCGAGGTCGTCGCATATGTCGACGATGAAGGGCATCCGGCCGGAGATCGTCTCATGGTCGAGATTCGTGAGATCGAGCCTAGCGGAATATGTTCGCACACCCGCCTCGGAGCAGGCCCGGATGAGAGAGCGGAGCGCAACGTCGGCAGGCACGGCCCCCCCGTGCGCAGGGTGCATCTCCTCGAGGAAGCGCCACGGCCTGCCGTCCCTCTCCACCCAGACGCCGCCGCAGGACAGCACCGAGTCGGGCACGGACCTGGGCTTGCCCGGCGCTGCGATCGAGAACGGCGATATCTCCACGAACTCGGGGTTCGCCAGAGCGGCGCCCTGCTCCCAGCAGGAGACCATGGCTGAGCCGTCGTTGACAGAGGATGAGGTGTGCCTGCCGAAGATCGCCGGATACCCGCCGGTGCAGATTATCACCGCGTCGGCAGGAAAGGCCCTGATCTGCATGTTGCGCAGGTCCTGGGCCACCACCCCCCTCGCCCGGCCCGACTCGTCCACCACGAGCGAGAGGAACTCCATGCCGAAGAAAGCGGCGAGCCTGTCGGAAGCGCCAGCGCGCATGATCTGGCCCGCGAGGACGCGCAGGAGCCTCTGGCCCGTCGATCGGCCGGAGCGCATCGTGCGTGCGAAGGTGGAGCCTGCAGCGCGCCAGAGCCTCGGCCCGCCGTCGCCGGCGCGGTCGAAGACCATGCCGAACCTGGAGGCGAGCCATGCGACCTCCGGGGCCTTGCCGCACATGCGCTCCACCGCCGGGCGCCCGGCGAGAAAGTCGCCGCAGCGCAGCGTGTCCTCGGCATGGATCGCGGGCGAATCACCGCTGGCCGAACCGATCGCGGCCGACACCCCATCGCGCACCGACGCGGAGCCGGACCTGTACGGGTTGCCATGCGATATGAGGGTCACATGCGCCCCGCGATCGATCGCGGAGAGCGAGGCGCTCATCCCCGAGACCCCGGAGCCCACCACCACCACTCTCTTTTTGCCGTCCGCCATTTCAAGACCCCTGCAATGAGAGCACCAGCTTCACTCCCCAGAACGCGAGAAGGAGGGTAATCATCCAGCCCGCTATAACGAACGCCCCCCTTGAGCGCCTCGACGCGGCGATCCCCCAGCTGCGCGACGCGTGCGCCAGCCCGTTGCCGAAATAGAAGGCGGCGGACGCGACCCCCGCGAGATAGAGCCCCTTGACCCACGGGGAGGAGAGCCTGGAGAACATGAGCCCCGCTGTGACAGCCCTGCCCGAGACCGCGGGCGCGAGCTCCGCCGAATATATGTGGTATGAGACGAACGGTATGAGGGCCAGCCCCGCCAGCCTCTGCAGGGCGTACATCCAGTTCCTGTAATAGCCGTAGGAGACCACGTTGATCTGCGAGCCGTAGACGATCATGACGCCCATGGCGGTGTGGAAGACGAGCGGCACGAGGATCAGCGCGAACTGCGCCCAGCCCAGCAGCGGAACCGCGTCGATCCTGGCCATGAACGAGTTGAATGCCAAGTCGCCGCCGAAGATCGACGAATAGGGGACAAGGAAAAAGAGCACGAACGATGCGGCGAACACGAATCCTGTGAGGGAGTAGAGCCTGTGGAGCCAGTAGTAGGTGTGGTCGCCTGCAGTGCCGTTCATCGCCAACCTCGCAGATTTCGGGGGAACCGCAGCAGTTTAACCGCTGGGGCCCTTCCAGTCAACATCCCTGACCCGCCGCCCGTCATCCGTCACGGATTCGGGCCCGCGGCCGCTATGGAGTCTCCGGCCCGCTCCGCGTACTGCTCGAAGTTCTTCCTGAAAAGGGCCGCCAGCCGCTTCGCCGCGGAATCGTAGGCAGCCTTGTCCTGCCATGTGTTCCTCGGGGAGAGCAGATCCGAGGGCACCCCCGGACAGGAGCCCGGCACCAGCAGGTTGAATGCGGGATCGACAAAGAACCGGGCCTCGGAGAGGCTGCCGTCCAGGGCCGCGGCCAGCAGCGCCCGGGTGAGCGATATCTTCATCCTCCGGCCGACTCCGAACGGACCCCCGCTCCAGCCGCTGTTGACTAGCCAGCAGCGGGTACCGTGCTCCGATATCCTCTCCCCGAGCATCATCGCGTAGATGGAGGGATCGAGGGGCATGAAGGGTGCGCCGAAGCATGTGGAGAACGTGGCCTCGGGGTCGCGCACCCCCACCTCGGTGCCGGCGAGCTTCGCGGTGTAGCCTGAGAGGAAGTGGTACATCGCGCTCTCGGGCGTGAGCTTCGCTATCGGGGGAAGGACGCCGAACGCGTCGCAGGTGAGGAAGACGATGTCCTTCGGATGCCCGCCCACGCCCGGGATGACGCAGCCGGGTATGTGCTCGACCGGATATGTGGCTCTGGTGTTCTCGGTGACTGCGTCCGAATCGAAGTCCGGCTCGCCGCTCGCCGGATCGATGACCACGTTCTCGAGGAGCGAACCGGACCTTATGGCGCCGTATATCTGCGGCTCCGCCTCCCTCGAGAGCCGGATCACCTTGGCGTAGCATCCGCCCTCGAAGTTGAACACGCCGCGCCCTCCCCAGCCGTGCTCGTCGTCGCCGATGAGCCTGCGCGCAGGATCGGCCGAGAGCGTGGTCTTGCCTGTGCCGGACAGGCCGAAGAAGAGCGCCACGTCGCCCGACTTGCCCACGTTGGCGGAGCAGTGCATCGGGAACACTCCCCTGTCGGGGAGGAGCCCGTTCATGACCGAGAATATGCTCTTCTTGATCTCGCCGCCGTAGCCGGAGGCGATTATGAGCACGATCTTCTTCTCGAACGATATGCCCACGAACGTCCCGGTGCGTATGCCGAACTCGGCCGGATCGATCTTGAGGTCGAGCGCGTCCACCACCGTGAACTCGGGATCGAGATCTCTCAGCTCGGCGTCGGTGGGCCTTATGAAGAGTGTCCGGGCGAAGAGCGCGTGCCAGGCCTTCTCCGCGACGACCCTGAGCGGCATCCTGTATTCAGGGTCCGCGCCCGCAAAGCCGTCAAATACGAACCTGTCCCTGGCCTTGAGGTAATCGACCGCCCTGGCGAGGAGCCGGTCGAAGATCTCCTGCGAGACCGGCATGTTTATCTTGTTCCAGGCGACCTTCCTTCGGGCCCATCGGTCCTCGACTATGAAGCGGTCGAAGGGCGAGCGGCCCGACCTCTCGCCCGTGCGCGTCACCAGCGCCCCGTTGGCGGCGAGCTTTCCCTCGCCCCTCTCGAGGGCGATCTCCACGAGCTCCTCAGTGCCGAGATTCCTGAAGACCTTGTTCGGCCGATGCTTCAGCAGCGTTTCGAGCGCGCGCTCGGCCATCTGGAGCCTCCTTTTGAGTTTTTATGCATAGCAAAGGCAGACGTGGATTACAAGGGCAGGGTGGCTTCGGGTCCTGTCGTCGGATCACCCCCATTCGACAAATTCCAAGCACCAAATCCCAAATTCCAAATAAATTCCAAGCACCGAATCCCAAATTCCAAATAAATTCCAAGCACCAAATCCCAATGATCAAATGGTTTTGTTTGGAATTTGGTGCCTGGTAATTGGTGCTT
>JAFGMW010000010.1 GCA_016927275.1 Pseudomonadota bacterium | reverse complement strand
GCCAACATCTCGGTGTCGCAGTTCGCCCTGGCACCGGGCCCGACGCCCGCCCACGCCCTCGGCGTCGTCCTCGGCCCCATGACCGCGATCAGGTGCGACGCGTATGTGGTCCCCCACTCCGTCGAGATCGGCTATTCGGGGCGGACCAGGGAGAGGATGGTGCGGGCCGGCGCCGCTTCGGGCATAGAGGCCTTCGACCGGTGGGCGCGGCAGAGGCAAGGCAGGCTCGCATCCGGGGACGTCCACGTCACCGAGAGCGGGGGGGGACGCTCGTCCCACCTCGTCAACATCCTCTTTGACTCCTCGCAGTCGAACGGGCACAAGGCGGCCGCGCAGATCGGCTACGTGCTCTTCTCCGCGCTCCTCGCGGCGAGGACGAGCCGCCTCGAGACGATCGCCCTTCCGGCGCTGGGGCTCAGGCTGGGCGATCTCGGTCCGGAGAGGGCGGCCGGAACGATGATCGAGTCCGTCACGGAGTTCTGGAACAGCGACGCGGCGGGCATGCCGCGCGCGGTCCTGATCGCCGTGGAGGGGGAACTCGAGGTCTATCGGGCGTTCGCGGAGGCGCTCAAGGTCGAGGCCCCCCGCGGGGAGGCGGCCGGGTCGGTGGAATCTGCGCTGAGGGCGCTCAAGCCGCTCGAGCTGTGCACGCTGCTCATGACGTTGACCGCCAACGGAGGCAGGGCCAGGTCGGCGCTCAGCTCGCACAGATGGTTCGGGGCTGTGGAGCCCCTCTTCACCGAAGAGGGGGGGCAGTCGGTTCCCAAGGGGGTTCTCGAAGAGCTGAGAAGGATCGTGGACAGCATCGAGGGGTGATCATCGCTTCGGGAACGTACCCTTCACCATCTCCTGGTAGAGTCTCTTCACCTGCACGCGCGTCTCCTCGAACGTCCCGTCGTTGTCGATCACCGCGTCCGCCGCCGCGACCTTGCGCTCGAGAGGGAACTGCGCCCCGAGCCTGAGCATGACCTCCTCGCGGCTCATGCCGAACTTCTGAACGCACCGCTCGATCTCCTGCTCCTCGAGGCAGCGCACGACTACGATCGCGTCGAACAGCCCCTCCCAGTGCGCCTCTATGAGCAGCGGCACCTCCGCGATGACGAACGGGCGGCCCTCCTTCCCGAGGGCGGCCGCGCGCCTCTCGATCTCGGCCCTGACCATCGGGTGGATGAGCGTTTCGAGGTACTTCCGCTCGGCCGGGTCCTGAAAGACGACCCTGGCCAGCGTGGCGCGGTCGATGCGCCCCCCCTTGTCCATGACCGCGTTCCCGTAGCGCTCGTAGATCTGCCTCCAGGCGTGCGAGCGCGGTGCGATCGCCTCGTGCGCGATCTCGTCCGCGTCGAGTATCGGCACCCCGAGCTCCTGGAACATCCAGGAGACGGTGCTCTTTCCCGTCCCCATGTTGCCGGTGAGCCCGATGAGCGTGAAGTTCTTCATTCGCCTTCCTCTTCCCCGCGCCCCGGCTCCGCCGGCGCCTCGAATTTCTGCCTGATCTCGAGCAGCACCCCGATGAGCGCCCTGGTGGCGACCTCGCCCATGCCCACGAGCCGCTCCACGTCGGCGCTGACATCTTCCTGCCCTCGCGCGGCGAGTATCCTGTAGGCGATCTCCGAGGCCTCGCGCCATTCGGGGGTGAGCATCGCGTGCACCTGCCTTATCGGCGGGCTCCTCTGCGCCTGGCCCTCCATGGTCCACGAGACCGAGCGGGCGAAGTCGTCCATCTTCCACTCGGAGCCCTGCCGGTCGTGCGCCTGGTTGAGCTTGTCGTAGATTCCGGGGAGGGAGGGGTCGATCTCCTCCGCCCTGCGGTATTCCTTCAGGGCGCGATCGTAGCGGCCCTTCTGGAAGTGGGAGTCCCCCTTGGCCGCGTGCTTGAGCGCCTTCTCAGGGTTTGGCTTCTTTGACATGGTCTTGCGCTCCCGTGCCCTTTTCCCTGCCGATTCGCCGCTGTGAGCGCGCGGCCGCGGCCTCGGTGACGACGGGATTTTCCATCATTTCCCGTGCCAGTGCAAGGAGTTCGTCCCTCGTGTTGAGTGCCGGCTCGTCGAGGACCTTGTCCACGAGGGCGGCGAGGATCGCGCCGAGGGTCGGCCCCCTGGGAACGCCGGCGGCCATGAGATCGTGGCCGTCCACCGCGAGGTCCTTCGGGCCGAACGGCGGTTTTTTCGCAAGCTCCTCCGCGATGCGCTTCCTGAGCCTCTGCACGCCCTTTATGCCCGCCGGGTGCTTTCCGCCGCGGTTGTCCGCGATGCGCAGGTCCACGAGCATGAAAATGAGGTCCTGCCCCACCTTGGAGACGAAGCGGCGGATCGCCCGGTCCGTGTAGCTCGCCTTGGTCTCGAACATGTGGTGCTCGATGAGGGCGCTCACGCGCCTGGTGTCCACCCCCGCCGCGGCGAGCCTGAGCCTCTCCATCGCCCGCATCGCCAGCCTCTTCGAGACGAGCTGATGGCCGAAGAACACCGTGCGGCCCGCCGGCGCGTGGAAGCGGGCGGTCTTCGCCTTCCCCACGTCGTGCATGAGGCATGCGAACATCAGGTCGATGTCGCCGCGGTGCTCCACCGCCGGGTCGGCCCTGGCCGCATCGAGCGCGCGCATCGTGTGGCTGTAGACGTCGTCGCCGGGCTGCTTGTCCTGCTCTATCCCGCGGATCGCCGCCATCTCCGGCAGCACGTGCTCCATGAGGCCGCACTCGAGCATGAGGTCGAATCCGACCGAGGGCCTGCCGGCCGACATGAGCTTTGCGAGCTCCATTCCGATGCGCTCCCCCGAGACGGTCGCGATCAGCGGCGCGTGCTCCTTCATGGACTTGAGCGTGGCGGGCTCTATCGTGAAGCCGAGCCTCGCCGCGAACTGGATTGCCCTCATGAGCCTCAAGGGGTCCTCCTCGAAGGCCCTGGGGAAGACCATCCTCAGCACGCGCCTCTCGATGTCCGCCCTCCCGCCGAACGGGTCGATCAGCCTCGAGTCCGCCAGCGAGAGCGCCATGGCGTTCACGGTGAAGTCGCGCCGGCCCAGGTCCTCCTCGACCGGCATAGCCGGGTCGTAGTCAACGTCGAAGTCGCGGTGGCCCACGCCGGTGGAGCGCTCGCGGCGCGGGAGGGCGATGTCCACTGTGACCCCCGGCCTTCCGCGGGGTGAGAACTTGATGACGCCGAACGACTTGCCCACGCCGGCGACCGTGCCCAGCGGCCTGAGCACGGCGCATATCCTCTTCATCGGGAGGCCGCGGCAGAGTATGTCGCGGTCCTTGACCGGCCTGCCCATGAGGCGGTCGCGGACCGGGCCGCCGACCTCGTAGAGGTCGCCGCCCGCCTCGGCCAGGGCGCCGATGCAATCCGGCATATCGTCGTTGGAGAGGGTCATTCGCCTTTGTCCAGGAAGCTTCTGACCACGGCCTTTTCCCGGAGCTGCTCCATCCACGCCCTGAGAAAGTCCTGGTCCGCGGGTGCGGCGGCCGCTGCGGCCGGGGTCCGGGTTGTCGACGCGAGCCGCACCACGTAGATGATCCCGCCGCGCTCGATCGGAGACTTGATCACCGGGCCGGCCTCGGTCAGCGAGAATATCTCGCGCTGGTCCTCGAAGGTGGCCCTGCCGCCCAGGAGCTCGTTGCGCTGCGAAATCGTCATGGGGCCCGCTTTTGCCAAAGACACCCCCAGCCCGCGCAGGTTGTCGCGCCAGCGGGCCGGCTCGGTGGCGATGAGCATCGCTGCGAACGACCTGGCCTCGTCGGGCGATTTGAAGGTGTCCTTGAGCGCGTCCGGGTCGAGCTCGACCACCTCGAAGGTCCACTCCGCGCCCTTCTCCTCCGGGAACGGGGGTGAGAGGCTTATGCCGCCGAACATGGAGCGCAGATCCTCCACCATGATCTCCTGGGAGATGAATTCCTCGTAGTCGATGCCGAATCGCTGCTTGAAGTATGGCAGGTACTGCTCCTTGTAGAAGACCAGGTCGAAGGCCCCGTCGCGCTGCGCCGCGGCCGTGTCCCTGATCGCCGCTGCGAGCGCCCCGTCGGGCACCACCGCGCCCAGCTGCTCCGCGGTAGAGAGCATGAGCGTCCGGTAGACGAGCTGCTCGAGCGTCCCCTGGGCGGCCATCCTCTGCAGGAACTCCGGCATCTCGCCCTCCTTGAAGCTCGCCTTCAGCCTCTCGAAGTTCCGGTCGTACAGGAACCGGAACTCCGAGGCGGCTATGGGTACGCCGTTGACGCTGCCCACCGCGTCGGAGGGCTTGGCCATGCCCTTGCGGAAGGTGCTCCAGCCGAAGAAGAAGACGAAGCTGATGACGATGGCCGCCAGCATCGCCTTGATTATCCATGAGGATGCGTGCTTTCTGAGTATGTCGAGCATCGTGGGCCTCGCACGGGAGGGGAAGGGGGT
>JAFGMW010000009.1 GCA_016927275.1 Pseudomonadota bacterium | reverse complement strand
CAGCGCGACCTACGCGGTGGTGCCCATGAGGCAGGACGGCACGGTCGATGCGCCGCTGCCCCTCTTCGCCGGCGCGCTCACCGGGGTGGGGCTGGCCGACCTCCCGTTCAACCCGTTCGACTCCACCGTGCGCAGAGCTCGCCTGTCCTACGACACCGAACAGGGTCAGATGGAAACGTTCGCCGCGGCGATGTTCTCCGCCGCCACCGGAGTCTCGGCTGCGAAGTCGGTCGAGGAGCAGGCGAGCCCGCCGGGGGCATGGATATTCAGGGCGAGCCCGTTCTCAGGCCGCGACGAGGTCATGATAAGGTTCGCGGGCCCGCCCGGCGAGATCGGGGGCAAGGGGAACGCCTTCAGGACCTACTCCGCGTCGATGGTCGAGAGGGGGCTGATACCTGCCTCGTGGCTCGAGGACAAGATCGTGCTCGTCGGCGCCTCCTACGAGGACCTCAAGGACGCGTACCTCACGCCCTATTACGCGAGGGCGACCGGATTCGCGCGCATGAACGGGGTGGAGATACACGCGAACATCCTCTCCAGCCTTCTCACGCGCCAGTATTACTACGCCATGAGGCAATGGCAGGCCGCGGCGTGGGCCTTCGCCGCGGCGCTGGCCGTGGCGCTTGCGGCCGGGTCCCTCTCCCCCTGGAAATCGTCCCTGGCCTGGCTCCTCATCTCTGCGCTCTGGGCCGCGCTCTCGGTCTGGCTCTTCTCGAGGTGGGCTCTCGTCGCGCCGATGGTGGCCCCGTTCGTCGCGCAGACCACGGCGCTCGGAGCCGGGCTCGGATGGCGCGCGCTCACGGAGGGCCGCGAGCGGAGGTTCGTAAGGGGCGTCTTCGCCAGGTACGTGCCCGAGGCGGTCGTGGAGCGGATGACGGAGAACCCGGCCCTGCTCAAACTCGGCGGCGAGACGAGGCAGGTGACCAGCCTCTTCTCCGACATAGCCTCGTTCACCTCCATCTCCGAGAGGCTCGACCCGCAGGGGCTGGTCGCGTTCCTCAACCGCTATCTGGGCCTCATGAACGAGGCGCTCTTCAGGCACGGGGCGACGCTCGACAAGTACGAGGGGGACGCGATCATAGCGTTCTTCAACGCGCCGCTCGACCTGGACAGCCACGAGGAGCGGGCGGCGCGGGCCGCTATGGAGATGCGGCGCGCCGACGCCGTCGTCTCTGCAGAGTGGGGGCAGAGGTGCGGCAGGCAGATAATCACGCGCATAGGCCTCGCCAGCGGGCCGGCCGTGGTGGGCAACATGGGCTCCGAGGGGAGGTTCGATTACACCGCCATCGGCGACACGATAAACCTCGCCAGCCGCCTCGAGGGCGCCAACAAGTTCTACGGCACCCGCGTCATGGCGAGCGAGGCTACGGTCCGTGGCCTTGCCGATGATATCGCAAGGCGGCCGCTTGACATCCTCAGGGTCAAGGGCAAGGCGGAGCCGATACTTGTGTACGAAATAGTTGGTAAAAAGGTTGAGGTTGAGGCTGAGGTCGAGAAAAAAGAGATGGTCGCAAGGTACGTCGAGGCGTTCGGGCTCTTCCGCGCGCGCAGGATCGAAGCTGCGATGGAAGAACTCAAGGGGGCGCTCGCGGCCCGGCCGGACGATCAGCCTTCGAGGGAGCTAATGAAGAGGTGCGAGCGGGCGCTCAGGGAGCCGGAATGGGACCTGGTGACGGAACTGACGGCAAAGTAAAATTCAGGGAGGTCGATATGAAGTTATTCTCAGCTATCGTCGCAGCGTTCTCTCTAATCATCATGTGTTCTCTCGCGCAGGCCTCCGCGGTCCTCGTGGACGCAAAGGGCGACGTGAAGGTGAAGCAGGGGAAGAGGGAGGCTGCGGCGAAGATCGGCGACGAGCTCGCCGACGGCGCGGTGGTGAGGGTGGGCAAGGGTTCCAGTGCGTCGCTGCTCTCCGAGGCGGGCTCGATCGACGAGATCGGCCCCGGGAAGAGCTATACGGTGGGCAAGGCAGCCGAGGCGAACTCAACGAAGCTGGGCGGGAGGATCGCGGTCGCCATGAGGGAGATGGCTGCCAAAGGCGAGGGGCCGACCGTCCACGGGATGGTGAAGGAGGCGGGTGGCCCGCGCCCCGTGAGGATCGACTTCGACAAACTCGGCGGCGCAGGGCTCACCGCGCTTTACCCTTCCGGGACCGCGGTGAGGCTGGGGCACGTAGTCGAGTTCAGGTGGAGCGAGCCGATCGGAAAGGGGTGGGTGAGGCCTGCGCTGGCCCTCTTCGACCGCTCCGGCCAAAGGATCGCGCTCGAGAAGCTCAAGGCGGGCGACAGGAGTTTCAGAGGCAGCGCCTCGAAGCTGGGGCTGAAGAGGGGAGCGAGCTACAAGTGGTTCTTGGCCGTGAACGACGGGGGTCTGCGGAGCAGGACGCCTGAGTACAAATTCTCCACCCTCTCCGAAGGCGACGAGCGCTCTCTGGCCGGCGATCTCTCGAAGGTGGCGAAGTTAGGGTTTTCTGATGATGGCAGGGCCCTGCTGGATGCGCAGGTCTATTTCGGCCACGGGATGTACGACGAGGCGGTCAGGACGCTCGAGCCTTCCTGCGCCGGATCGCCCTCGCCCTTTGCAAAGAAGCTGCTCCACATGTCCTACATGCGCATGGGCCGCATCTCCGAGGCGAAGAAATACGAATAAAATTCCAAATCCCAAGCACCAATTACCAAATAAGCACCAATTATCAGGCACCAAATTCCAAACAAAACCGTTTGATCATTGGGATTTGGTGCTTGGAATTTATTTGGAATTTGGGATTTG
>JAFGMW010000008.1 GCA_016927275.1 Pseudomonadota bacterium | reverse complement strand
TGCGCGGCGTTTTTTTGC
This sequence comes from Pseudomonadota bacterium, assembly GCA_016927275.1. NCBI lineage: Bacteria > Pseudomonadati > Pseudomonadota > Pseudomonadota bacterium. The sequence continues at coordinate 8,341 of JAFGMW010000008.1, read as the reverse complement.
GCGCCACAGACTCCCGATCCCTGATGCCTGATCCCTCTTGTTTGCCTCTGCCGCCGACCCGCCGGGGAAATAATCCTGCATCCATGCTCGCTGCGCGCCGCGAGGCGCTTGACCTGGGACCACTCCCGGTCCCGCAGATGATTTTTGCTTTGGCAAAAATCATGCGGCCGCCGGGGCCGGTTATGAGCCACATTTAGGCTCAGTTGGTTAGAGCCTCCGGCTCATAATACGAAACCCGACCTTTCGGTCGGGTTTCTTGTGGGCCCGCTAGGACTCGAACCTAGGACCACCCGGTTATGAGCCGGAGGCTCTAACCAACTGAGCTACGGGCCCGGGACTTACCGAACATTCTAAATGCTGCTTCAATATCCTTTTGGCGCTTAAGCCAATATTCTTTTTTAGTAGCTTCCTGCTTCGTTCTAAAAGCCTTTGTTCCAAACAATTTGAGAGGCCTTCTATGCTTCGTAGCAACCACATATCCTGCATTGTGCATCTTCAATCTTTTTTCAACATCTGATGTATGTCCAATGTAGAACTTCCCGTCCAGCTCGCTGATTAAAGCATAAACATAGTACATGCGGCCTTCTTGTCCGGAGGCTCTAATCCCGGTCCGGCATGATTTTTCTTCGGAAAAATCATCTGCCGGACCGAGGACCCTCGGCGCGTCGAAGCAGAATTTCCCTGAAATTCTGCTGTCGCGCCGGGGCCAACTGAGCTACGGGCCCAAACTTGAGGTGGGGCATTTAGCGGAAAATGGCATGGAAGGCAAGCCCTTACGACCTTGGTCACGCCTTTTCTCCCTGAAAAGGGTGTTTTTAAGGCAAAACCGCTCATTTATGCGATTGACAAGGGATGCCCCAGGACGTAGAGGGATAAATCCATTTTTTCCGGAGCCTTGATGAAAGCCAGATTTGCGTCACAGCTCAACCTTCTCAAAGAACTCCAGCAGATTGACCTCAATTCCCACAAGATCGAGCAGGCCCTCGCGGCACTGCCGGCCAAGCTCGCAGCGGAGCAGTCCGCGTTCGACATGGTCCGCACGCAGCTCGATGCGCTCAAGGGCGAGAAGGAGGGGATCGAGCACGCCCGCCGCACCGACGAGATGGAGCTGGCCGCCTCCACCGAGCACCTGCGCGAGCGGGAGGCCAAGCTCTACGCCATAAAGACCAACAAGGAGTACCAGGCGGCCATAAAGGAGATCACCGAGGGGAAGCGCATAAACAGGGAGAGGGAAGACCGCGTCCTGGCTGCCATGGAGCGGATAGAGGCCCTGGGCAAAGAAATCGCGCAACTTGAGGGCGAATGCGCCGAAAAGGAAGGTGCACTGAGCAAGGCACGCCATGCGGTGGCCGAGGAGGAGGCGGCGCTCATGCAGGAGCTGAAGGCAGAGTCGGCGCGCAGGCCCGAGATCGTCCCCCAGCTCGACAAGGAGACGCTGAGAAAATACGAGTTCGTGCGCAAGCGATACACGGACGCGCTGGTCCCGGTGGCGAAGGAGGTCTGCAGCGGATGCTCGCGCAGGCTGCCGCCCCAGCTCTACAACGAGATGCTCCGGAAGGAATGTTTCAAGGTCTGTCCCAACTGCCAGCGCCTCATCTACGTCGAGGAGGCGGCCGTCGAGCCGGAAGAAGGAGGGGAGAGATGACCGAGTTCAAGGCGATGTCGAAGAGGACCCTCGCGGAGATAGTTCACTTCGTCGCGGAGAACGAGCGCTTCCCCTCCGTGGAGGCGCATCTCGCGGGCTCGTTCACCGTGCCCGAGGTGCGCGCGGCGCTGCGCTCGCTCGCCGACAGGCTCATCTCCGAGGCGGCGGCCGAGGGCGACTGCGACTCGCACGAGGTCTGCCTCGACACCGAGCTCTCCTCGCGGGCGAAGGAGATCGTCTCCTCGCTCGACGCGGCCGAGAGGAAGAAGCTGCTGGCGGCCTTCGGCCTCACATCCAAATAGGCGGAAGCGGTGCCCAGGATCACCATCCATTCAGACGGGGCGGCGCGCGGGAACCCCGGCCCTGCGGGAGCAGGCGCGGTGCTTAGGGACGAGAGCGGCGCGGTCGTCGCCGAGGTCTCCGAGTACATAGGCGAGACGACCAACAACCAGGCCGAGTACCAGGCCCTGATCTTCGCGCTGGGCGAGGCGAAGAGGCTCGGCGCCACCAGCGTCGCGGTCTTTGCCGACTCGGAGCTCATGGTGAGGCAGCTGAACGGCGATTACAGGGTGAAGAACGAGGGCTTGAAGCCGCTGTATCAGGAGGCGTTCAAGGCCTTGCGGGCCGTGGGCGAATATACTATAGAGCACCTGCCGCGCGAGAGGAACAAGGAGGCGGACAAGCTCGCGAACAGGGCGATAGATCAGAAATTTGATCTTTGAAAAGATGGCGCAGGCCGGACGGCCGCTGAGCACTCAACATATATTTCAGGAGTTGATATGCATTACGTGTATGTTTTGCTTTCGGGAAATGAGGATTTCTACGTAGGCTACACGTCTGATTTGAAACGCCGGGTTGAGGAACACAATTCAGGCTTGAATAAGTCTACGAAAGGGAAGCGGTGGAAGGTTATCTACTATGAAGCTTATGCAGCAAGGGCGGATGCTCTCGAAAGAGAACGCAAGCTGAAGCAGAGAGGACAATCCAAACGTTTTTTGAAGCAGAGGATAAGGCGCAGCATAGAGGAGTGTTCCTGAAATATATGTTGAGTGCTCGGAGGAAAGTCCGAGCTCCACAGGATACCATGCTGGGTAACACCCAGGCCCCGGCCATTTCGGGAGAAGACGGGGACGGAAAGTGCCACAGAAAATAAACCGCCGAGCACTCAACCCATAACGGCTCTTTTTAATGATACTTGACCGGCCGTTATAGGTTGAGCGCTCGGTAAGGGTGAAACGGCGGGGTAAGAGCCCACCGCGTCGCTGGAGACAGGGACGGCACGGCAAACCCCATGGGGAGCAAGGCCAAGCACCGAGCACTCACCGCCGGAAACGGCGGTGGAGGGTGTTGTCCGCATCTATTGCTGTTGGCTGGGCTTCGTGCCTTTGCCGCAGTGAGTGCTCGGGGGTAGGTCGCTAGAGGCAGCCGGCAACGGCTGTCCCAGATGAATGGCCGTCGCCGAGCACTCAACCCATAACGGCTCTTTTTAATGATACTTGACCGGCCGTTATGTGTTGAGTGCTCGGCACAGAACTCGGCTTACAGGCCTGCGCATCTCCTTATATAAAGGGCCCCCGCGGCGTCAAGGCGGGGGCTTTTTAATCACGCAACTTTTCGTCGGCCCGATCGATAAGGTACCGGATGCGGATTTCGCTCGACAGCATGCTCTCGGAGGAGGCCGGCAAGGCCTCTCCGAAGGGGTTCAAGGACGGCCGGCCGTTCGGCCCGGAGCCTGACCCGCCGGGCGCCGTGGTGCGGCCGCTGCACAGCGTGCTGCCCAGGCCTGATGCGAGGCCCCCCGCGCGCATCGGCGCCGCCCTCATGGCGCTGCGCAGGGGCAGGCGCGGCGAGCGAATAGCGGCCGCGCGCGAGATCGGAGACCTAGCGATCGCGCACGGCATGAAGATCCCCGAGGCGGTGGTCCCGCTCTCGGTCACCCTCTCCACCGACAAGGACCCGGCGGTGCGGCAGGAGGCGGCCTGGTCGCTCTGGAAGCTCTCCGACAGCCGCGCCCACGCGCCGCTGATCAGGGCGCTGCTCGTCGACGGCTCGACGAGGGTGCGGGAGAGGGCGGCGCGCGCCCTGGGCCTTCTCGGCGCGAACGAGGCCCTGCCCGCGATGCTTCGGCTTCTGCGCCTCGAGAAGCACATACCTGCGCGCCTTCGGGCCGGTATCGCCTGCGCGATGGGCTTCTTCGCGAGCGAGTCGGTGCTGGCGCGCATAGAGGAGGCGGCGCTGGACCCGGAGCCGTACGTCCGCTACGAGGCGGTCCGCTCGCTCGGCCGGTTCCTGGTCGGATTCCCCGAGGAGATCTCGGATCGCGTCCTCTCGATCCTCCGCGGATATCTCAGGCCATCTAACGAACCGTCCGCGTCGATCAGGCAGGCAGCCATCAAGGCCATGCGCTTCTCGTCCTGTCCCCTCGCGAACGAATCGGTCGCGCGCGCCCTGACCTCCGATCCGCACCCCGCGGTGCGCGAGGCGGCGGCGGAGGCGCTCCTTCTGTGGAAAGGCGCAGCGTCCGAGGCCGCGCTCATCGACGCGCTGTCGGACGACCACTGGCCGGTCCGCAAGGCTGCCGCGCGCGCTCTCGCGCGCTCGATCAAGCGCCACGGCGTGCACGACAGCGCCCGGATCTCCGAGGCGCTCCGCCGGCTTGAGCGGATGCTGCCTGCGCACTCCCACGAGTGGAGGCTGGCCGCGGACGCATTCGCCTCCCTCTGAAGCTCCCCTAAATCTGTTGCGGTTCATCCGCGCTTTTGCTTAATCTGCCGCCTCATGCCGCCCGATCCCGGCGGCGAGGAGGCCAGATGCAGGATGCCCTCATACTGTCGTGCGTGCGCAGCCCGGTCGCCAAAGCGCAGAGGGGCGCGTTCGCGCGCACCCGCATCGACGACATAGCGGAGCAGGTCGTTCGCGCGGCGATCGCCCGCGTGCCGGGGCTCGACCCCGCCCTCATAGAGGACGTGCTGATCGGCTGCGCCATGCCCGAGGCGGAGCAGGGGTACAACGTGGCGCGCAACATATCGTTCCTCGCCGGGCTCCCCGAGGGCGCGGCCGCGGTCACCGTCAACCGGTTCTGCGCCTCCTCCCTCGAGGCGGTGGTCCAGGCGGCGCGCGCGGTCCGCTGCGGGGACGGGGAGCTCTTCGTGGCCGGCGGCGTGGAGAGCATGACCGCAGTCCCGATAGGGGGCTTCAACCCGAACCTCAACGGGCGGCTCGCGCGGGAGGGGATGCCGGACGCGTACATATCCATGGGGCTCACCGCGGAGAACGTGGCGCGCGCGCACGGCGTCTCGCGCGAGGACCAGGATCGCTTCGCCCTCATGAGCCACCGCAAGGCCCTGGCAGCCCAGGCGCACGGCGCCTTCTCGGCCGAGATCGCGCCGGTCACGGCCCTGGCTGCCGACGGCGGCGCGGCGACGATCGATCGCGACGAGGGGCCCAGGCAGGACACCTCGCTCGCGGCCCTCGCGGCCCTGGCCCCGGCGTTCCGGGAGGGGGGGAGCGTGACCGCGGGCAACTCCTCTCAGGTGAGCGACGGAGCCGCAATCGCCGTGATCGCCTCAAAAAGCCATGCGAGGAAGATAGGCGCGAGGCCCATGGCGAAGATCCGCGCCGCGGCGGTGGCGGGCGTGGCTCCGGAGTTCATGGGCATGGGGCCTGCGAAGGCGGTCCCCAGGGCGCTCGCCCGCGCCGGGATGAGGCTTGCCGACATCGACCTCGTCGAGCTCAACGAGGCGTTCGCCTCGCAGGCGGTCGCCTGCGCGCGCGAGCTCGCGATCGACGAGAGGAGACTCAACGTCCACGGCGGGGCCATCGCGCTGGGGCATCCGCTGGGCGCCAGCGGCGCGCGCATCCTGGCCACGCTCGTGCACGCGATGATCGAGCGCGGCGCCTCCACGGGGCTGGCCGCCATGTGCGTGGGCGGAGGGCAGGGGATGGCCATTGTCGTTGAAAGGACGTGACCGGTGACTGGTGACCGGTGACTGGCGTGCTCCGCCAGTCACGAGTTACGAGTTACGAGTCACGATAGTTCATTGGCGCATTCATTCGACAAAATTGCAGTCATCGGCGCCGGCACCATGGGCTGCCAGCTCGCCGCGCTCTTCGCGGGCGCGGGCTCGCGGGTGGAGCTGCTCAGCGTCACCGGCTCAGGGCAGGGGACGCAGAAGAGGCTCGCCGGTTTCAGGCCGCCTGCCCTGTTCGCGAAACGCGACGCGGAGAGGATACGCGCGGGGAGCCTCTCCGAGCACGCGGAGAGGCTCGCGGGATGCGGGTGGATCGTCGAGTCGGTGATAGAGGAGCTGGGCGCGAAGATCGCGGTGCTCGGCGCCGTCGAGGCGGCGGCCGATCGTTCGGCGATCGTCAGCTCCAACACGTCGTCGATCTCATACGCCTCCCTGGCGGCCGGGATGGGTGCGGGGCTCAGGTCGCGCTTTTTGATCACGCACTTCTTCAATCCTCCTCGCTATCTCAAGCTCGTCGAGATCTGCTGTGCAGCGGTGTCCGAGGGCGCCGCCGCGGAGATCGAGCCCTTTCTCTCCGGGCGGCTGGGCAAGGGAGTCGTGCGCGTCAAGGACACGCCCGGGTTCATCGCCAACCGCATAGGCGTCTTCTCGGTGATGGACGCGATGCACCTCGCGGCCGATCGGGGCTGGCCCGTGGAGGCGGTCGACACCGTCATGGGGAGGCCGGCTGCCAGGCCGAGGCAGGGCGTATTCCGCATGCTGGACATGGTGGGACTGGACACGGTCGCCGCGGTTTCAAGGCAGCTCGCCATCGCGTGCTGCGAGGACGATCTCGCCCGGCCATTCGACGTGCCCCGCTTTCTCTCGGAGATGCTCTCCAGGGGATGGAGGGGCGCCAAGAGCGGCTCGGGATTCTACTCGAACGCGGCCGGAACGGCGCATGCGATAGACCTGCGCACCGTGGCATACCGGCCGCGGCTCAACTTCTGCCCGGGTTCGCTCGCCGAGATCGAGGGGGTGCCCGATCCCTCCGAGAGGATCGCCAGGACCGCGTTCGCATGCGATCAGGCCGGAGAGATCGCCTGGCCCTCGATCTCGCGCACGCTGGCATATGCCGCGAGCCGCGCCGAGGAGATCGCGGACGACATCGCGTCGGTGGACCGCGCGCTCAGGTGGGGCTTCGGGTGGGAGCTGGGGCCCTTCGAGGCCTGGGACGCGCTGGGTGCGCGCCGGGTGGCCGAGAGGCTCGACTCGGAGGGGGTGCAGGTCCCCGCGCTCGTGGATCGGCTCCTCTCGTCCGGCCGCGGGTCGTTCTACTCTCACAGCGACGGGATGCGATTCGTCTTCGACGTGAAGGGGGGCGCGGACGCGCGGGCGCACGAGGAGCGGCCGCTCTCCGTCTCGCGCGCGAGGCGCTCCGGCGGCGTGATCGAGAGCAACGCCTCCGCCTCGCTCGTCGATCTCGGCGAGGGCGTCTACTGCTGCGAGTTCCACACCAAGATGAACGCGCTGGACGAGGGCTCGGTCGGGATGATCTCGCTCTCCGTCGAGAGGTCGGAGCGCGAGGCGGCGGCCCTCATCGTGGCCAACGAGGGCGAGGCGTTCTCGGCGGGCGCGGACTTAAAGCTCATAGGGTCGCTCGCCGAACGGGGCGACTTCGCAAAGCTCGAGAGGCTCGTCAGCCTCTTCCAGTCGGCGTGCCAGCGCGTGCGGTTCTCAAAGCGCCCCGTGGTCGCAGTCCCCTTCGGCAGGGTGCTCGGCGGCGGGCTCGAGGTCTGCCTCGCGGCCGCGGCGCGCGTGGCCCACGCGGAGACGTACGCTGGACTAGCGGAGCTCATGGTGGGGCTGATCCCATCGGGCGGCGGTTGCAAGAACATGCTCATCGCGATGGAGGCGCGCGAGGAGTCCACGAGGGAGGGGCGGCTCATGCCTGCGGGCGCCCCGCGCGACGGGGGGCCGCAGCCCAAGTCGCGTGCGGCGTTCGAGCTCATCGGGACTGCCAGGGTCTCCTCGTCCGCCCGCGACGCGGTCGGGCTGGGCTATCTTGCCGGCTCCGACCGGATCGTGATGGACCGCGACTGCCTCATCGCGCAGGCGCGCGATGAGGCGATGAGGCTCTCCGTGAACTACGAGCCTCCGCGTTTCCGCGACGACATAAGCCTCCCCGGCCGCGGCGGCGAGATCGCCCTCATGCAGATAGCAAGGAACTACAGGGCCTGCGGCCTTGCCACCGACTACGACCTCGTCGTCGCCGGGCGCCTGGCGCGCGTTCTCACCGGCGGGGTGCTTCCGATGAGGCACCTGGCCACCGAGGACGCGATCATGGAGCTCGAGCGCGAGGCGTTTCTCTCGCTCGCGGGCGAGAAGAGGACGCAGGAGAGAATCGCGCACATGCTCAAGACCAGAAAGCCGCTGCGAAACTGAGTTCAGTCAACTGATAACTCTTCAATGTGTCGCCTTATCGAGGTTGTCCGTTTCGGAGCGGGGCCTCCAGCGGCTCCCCTTTCGCTGTCTCGCGGGCCGCGAACCCTCCTCATTCCCCGGTCTAACTCGTGTCATAAAAGGAGACCGGGGCTGAGGCTTCCACGGACCCGCTCGCAGCGATGGGGGCCCGCCGCTTCCCGGCCAGCTCCTCAACAGACAACCTCGACGAGGCGACAGGAAGGAATTCAATAGTGCCGATTTGACGGAGAGGCTCGGGGAGCTCTTCGCAGCGTGGCTCGAG
>JAFGMW010000007.1 GCA_016927275.1 Pseudomonadota bacterium | reverse complement strand
CATCATGAATGCACTTCATTGCGATGCAGCCGTAAAAAATACCGGGTGGACAGCCCGGCATTTCTTAGGTTTGCTATTCGGATCAGTCAGCAGGACCCTGCGGCGTCATGCCGAAGTCGACCTCGGGCGCCTCCTTTGCCCCCTCCTCGGCCTTGAAGTAGACGTTCTCGCGGCTGTAGCCGAAGATCCCGGCGAGGAGGTTGTTCGGGAAGCGGCGGACGAAGACGTTGTAGGCCTTGACCGCCTCGTTGTAGCGCATGCGCTCGACCGCTATCCGGTTCTCGGTGCCGGCCAGCTCGTCCTGGAGCGCGAGGAAGTTCTGGTTGGACTTGAGGTCGGGGTATCTTTCCACCACGAGGAGCAACCTGCCCAGCGCTGCGGTCAGCTGGTTGTTTGCCTCGACCTTCTCGGGGACCGTGGTGGCGCCGCCGACCTTGGCCCTGGCCTCGGTGACGTCGATGAAGACCTTCTGCTCCTGCGCAGCGTAGCCCTTCACGGTGTTCACCAGGTTTGGGATCAGGTCGTTTCTGCGCTGGAGGACGTTTTCCACCTGGGCCCATGCGGTGGTCACCGATTCGTTCACCGTGACCAGCTGGTTGTAGCGGCCCACGCAGCTTGATCCGGCGAGGATCAGGACCAGCAGGATTGCGCCGATTATCATCCATTTTTTGTTCATCTCGATCTCCTTTTTTATTCGACGTTCATCGTGTCCACGAAACTAGTGAGGGCGGCGAGCTCTGTCAAGTAGCGCTCGAACATGGCCAGGGCGTCGTCGCCGCGCGGCATCATGGAGGCGCCGCGCCTGATCTCGATGACGTCGTAGAATACGGCCGGGTTGATGTCCAGCCGGTCTCCGATCAGCTCGGCCACCGCGCGGGCGTCGGCCGGGGGTTTCTTCCCCAGCAGCCTGAGCGTCCCTCTCATCGCCGCCATGAACGTGGGGAAGCTCTCGACCATCATGCGTGCGACCGCCTTCGGGCTGTCGCAGTTTGCGGCGTAGAAGGAGCGCATGTGGATGATCTTTCCCTTGAGCTCGCTCTCGCACTGGTGTCTGAGGTTCTTGAGATCGACCGTTATCCCTGCGAGGGGATCGCGGCCGATGAGGGTCTCGTGGCGGTCGAGCATGTCCAGAAACTCCATGGGGAAGACGTCGAGCGACTGTTCGATGTGCCTGGCATCGAAAAAGTGCGGCGCCGGGTTGCCTTGCTTCACCCACTTGCGAACGACCCTGTTGGACTTCGAGAGGAGGGCGGGCGTGGCCTCTGAGAGGACGCAGAAGACGTTGTAGTCCGAGTACTTCCTGGAGTAGTCCCTGCCGACCGCGGAGCCGTAGAGGACCGCCGCCTTGAGGTCTTCGCCGTAGATGCGTTCCAGCTCGCGCGCCAGATCGTGTGGTGTCATAGAGTCCTCCTCAAACGTTTACCATCCCCTCGATGCCCCTCCGCCGCCGGAGAGGCCTCCTCCGAACCCGCCAAAACCTCCGCCGAATCCGCGGCCGCCCCCTCCGCCCCTGCTGCTGAGCAACAGCAGGAATAGCCACGGGTGGCGGATGAATACTATGATCATTATTATGAAGACGATTATCTTTATGGCGATCTCCAGGGGAGTCGACTTCCTCTCACCGGAGGAGGAATACGCCACAGGCGCGCCGGAGCCGTAGGCAGCGGCCGCGTCGAACTCGATGCCCTCCTTGCGCGAGATCTCGTCGACTATGGCGATGGAGCCGGCCGCGATTCCGGCGTCCATGTCGCCCGCGCGGAAGCGCGGGAGGACCGCCTCGTCGAGGATCCTCCCGGCGAGAGCGTCGTTGATCGCGCCCTCGAGGCCGTAGCCGGCCTCTATACGCATCCTGCGCTCGTTCGGGGCGATGAGGAAGAGAGCGCCGTTGTCCTTGCCCTTCTTGCCGATGCCCCATTCCTGAAAGAGTTTCACCGCCGCGTTCTCGACCGGCTCGCCGTCCAGGGATGGCAGGGTGACTATCGCGACCTCGACCCCGCTCTGCCGTTCGAAGGCGGAGAGCATGGATTCTATCTTTCCCCTTGTGTCGGACGAGAGGACCGAGGCGAAGTCGTTCACAAAGCCCTTGGGCTTGGGGAACGCCGCAGAGGCCAGCGAGGGCAGAAAGATGAGAGCGGCGAGGGCGAATGTAGCGAGTCTGCGTCTCATTTCGCGCAATATATGCACACGGAAAATCGGTTGTAAAATAATAAACATGCAGCTTCGGGTCCTGTCGCCGGGTCACCCCCATTTGCGGCATCGCCGCGATCAATCACCGAGTTCATGCCAACGGTTTCCTGCGGCTGCTGGCGTCAAATGGGGGTCCCCCGACCCGGCGCCACCCGAAGCTATAGATAGTTGTTCTGTCTGTTCTTCGAATGCTTGACACCTTTCAGGCTTCAAATAAGAGTGCGCGGCATGAATCGAAGCCTCAAGGTTTTATCCGTCGCTGCCATCGTCGCGATCTTCGCAATCCTCGCGCTGCTCATCGTGCGCAGCGAGCCGTCGAGGCGCGAGGCGACGTTCTTCCCCATGGGCGGCATCCCGTTCAAGGTGGTGGCCTACGGCCGCAGCGCCGTGGAGTTCGATGCGGACATGGCCGCGGTAAAGCGGCGCGTCGAGGACCTCGAGCAGCGCTTCAACCGGTTCAAGGAGGGGAGCGAGCTCGCGGCCGTAAACGGGCTCGATCCGGGCTCCTCGCTCGAGATCAGCTCCGACATGCAGAGGATCATCGCGCTCTCGCGCGAGTGGCACGGGGCCAGCCTCGGGGCCTTCGACCCCACCGTCACTCCTCTCATCGAGCTGTGGAGAGAGTCGGGCAGGGAGGGCCGGCTTCCGGACGCGTCGAGGATCGCCGCCGCGCGATCCATGGTCGGGTTCGACAAGGTGCGCGTGCGCGGCGGCAAGGTGCGTTTTGCGAGGGACGGGATGTCTCTCGATTTCGGCGCGATCGCAAAGGGGCTGATCGCCGACGAGGTCGCCAACCTCCTCATGCGTCGCGGGGTGGCTCGCGGCGTGATCGACGCGGGTGGGAACGGGCTCGCCTTCGGGGCCGGCTCGTTCCGCTTCGGAATCCAGGACCCCATGAAGGAGCGCGGCATGCTCATGGGGGCGGTCGATGTGACGATGGGCGGGGTGGTCACCTCCGGCAGCTACGAGCGCTTCGTCAAGATAGGCGGCAGGCGTTATTCGCACATCATCGACCCCAGAGACGGCATGCCGGTGGAAAACGGGATGATCGCAGCCACGGTCGTGGGCGGGACCGGCGCCGGCGCGGACTCGCTCGCCACGGCTCTCATGGTCCTGGGCAAGGATGAAGGACGGAGGGTCGTAAAATCGCTCGAGGGATACGACGCCATGCTCGTCGAAGGGGGGCCCCTCGGCCCTGTGGTCTGGGTCTCTGCGAACCTGGCCTCCAGGCTCGTTCTCACAAAGGAGTGGGCCGAAAGGGTGAGGCTTTTCTAAAAGCTTGATATTTCCGGCTATCTCTGCCAAATAGCGCGAAATTTCAGGGGGGCGAGTGAAAAACGAGGTCACAAAAGGATTCTTCCGCGAGAATCCGGTCTTCGTGCTCATGCTCGGGCTGTGCCCCTCGCTCGCGGTCTCGGTCTCAATAAAGAACGCGCTCGGCATGGGGATCGCCGCCACTTTCGTGCTCGTATCGTCCAACGCGATCATCTCCCTGTTCAACCGCTTCTTCCCCTCGAAGATCCGCATACCCTGCTTCATCGTGGTGATCGCTACGTTCGTCACGATCGTGGAGATGCTCATGGGCGCCTATCTGCCGGCGCTGGGCGAGTCGCTCGGGATCTTCATCCCGCTCATCGTGGTGAACTGCATAATACTCGGCCGGGCAGAGGCGTTCGCGCAGCGCAACAGGCTCCTTCCGTCGGTGTTCGACGGCCTGGGGATGGGCGCGGGGTTTGCGTTCGCGCTGGTGATCATCGCCGCGATCCGCGAGGTCGCTGGCTCGGGCACGTTCTGGGGGATAAGGATAACATCTGCCTACGCGCCGGAGGGCGCGATACACCCGGCCGCCGTGATGGTGATGGCGCCGGGCGCGTTCTTCGTAATCGCGTTCATCATGGCGTTCATCAACTGGAGGAGGGCGGCGAGGCCGGCCCGCAGCGCATGAGATCCTACATCCTGCTGTTCATATCGATCGCGCTGGTGAACAACTTCATCCTGGCCAAGTTCCTCGGCCTCTGCCCCTTCATCGGCGTCTCGAAGCGGCGCAAACAGGCGGTCGGAATGGGGCTCGCGGTCATCTTCGTGATGACCATGGCCTCCGCTGCATCGTGGGCGGTCTACCGGTTCCTGCTCGCGCCGACCGGGCACAACATATTCTATGTGCTGCTGGGCGACGGCAGGCCGGTTTCAGATTTCGACTTCACCTTTCTCAACACGATCGTCTTCATCCTCGTGATCGCGGTGCTCGTGCAGCTCGTGGAGATGTTCCTCATGAAGGTGATACCTCCGCTGTACGAGTCGCTCGGCATATACCTCCCCCTCATCACCACCAACTGCGCGGTGCTGGGGGTGGCGCTGCTCAACATAAAGGACTTCGGCGCGGTGCACGGCCTGGCCGAGAGCTTCGCGAAGACGGTGCTGCAGGGGTTCGGCGGGGGCGTGGGTTTTCTGATCGTCATATTCCTCATGAGCGGGATAAGGGAGAGGCTCGATCAGATGGAGGTGCCGCCCGCGCTGCGGGGCGCCCCGATGGCGTTCATATGCGCCGGGCTCATGGCGCTGGCCTTCATGGGCTTTGCCGGCATGGGACAATGAAAACCGTGACCGGTAACTGGTGACTGGCGTGTTCCCGCTAGTCACTAGTCACTAGTCACTAGTCACGAAATATGATCGCACCTGTGATAATACTCGGATTCCTCGGCCTCCTCTTCGGAGTGGGGCTCTATATCGCCTCGCGCGTGTTCCGAGTGTCGGTGGACACGCGCATCGAGCGCGTGGAGAGGGCCCTTCCGGGATCGAACTGCGGGGCCTGCGGGCTGGCGGGCTGCCACGGCCTTGCTAAGGCCATAGTCCACGGCTCCGCGGAGGTCACCGCCTGCATACCGGGCGGCGAGCGCGTGGCACACCTCGTCGCGGACATCATGGGCGTGGAGGCGAAGGTGGTGGAGAAGAAGGTGGCGATTCTCCGCTGCCAGGGCAGGGAGGTGGCCGACCGCTTCATCTACGAGGGGATTTTGACCTGCCAGGCGGCCAGCCTCGTGCACGGCGGGCCCAAGGAGTGCCGCTTCGGCTGCATCGGCTTCGGCGACTGCGCGAGGGCGTGCCCGTTCGACGCCCTTCACATGGTGAACGGCTTTCCCGAGGTGGACGAGGGAAGGTGCGTGAGCTGCGGAAAGTGCGTAGCGGCGTGCCCCAAGGGGCTCTTCGAGCTCGTCACGCTGTCGAAGCTGGTGCACGTCCGCTGCGTGAGCACGGACGCGGGCAAGGCGGTGCGAAAGGTCTGCCGGGTGGGCTGCATCGCCTGCCGCAGGTGCGAGGCGGTCTGCGAGTTCGACGCTGTGCGCATCGAGAACAACCTTGCCGTCTTCGACTATGAGAAGTGCACCTCCTGCGGGATGTGCGTGAAGGAGTGCCCCACGGGCACGATAATGGACTACAGACAGTCCAGGAAGGATCTGGGCCTCTGGCCGGTGAAAGCGGTGACTGGTGATTAGTTACTCACATGGGCTTTTACTGACCACTGACCACCAGTCACCAGTCACCAGTCACTAGTCACGAGTTACGAGTCACGAGTCACGGAATTTATGAAGACGTTCAAAAGCGGCGGCATACATCCTCCCGAAT
>JAFGMW010000006.1 GCA_016927275.1 Pseudomonadota bacterium | reverse complement strand
TGACCCCTCACCTGCGCTCCCTGCCCTTGCCCGAGTCGGTGACCGTGACCAGATCCTCCGGGAACGGCTCGAAGAAGGTCTGGGCCATGAGATAGCTGTCGCCGAAGCGGACGACGAACGAGCGCAGGATCGAAAGGGGCACCGAGAGCGGGACGCGGCTCTTGCGGTAGGCCTCGAGCGTCTCGAGGAAGTAGGCGCGCTCGCCGCCGCCGAGCCCCTTCGAGAGGTGGCCGAAGGCGTGCATCAGCGCGTTTATGTTCGAGGTGTAGCGCGGCGATCTCTCGCAGCCCTTGCAGAGCTCCGCCGCGTAGCGGGCGATGACCTCGGCCGGCGCGGCCCTCTCCGCGTTCGCGACGATGTTGCCGAGCACCGATAGCTGGCGCTGGCTGTACGCCATGAGCATGTACTTGTTGCGCGAGTGGAAGTCCACGAGGTCGCGCATCGCGCCCGAGGCGCGGACCGTGCGGAAGTCGGCGATGGCGAAGAGCTTGGTGAGGAAGTTCTCCCTGATGCGAAAGTCCATGATGCGCGCCTCGTCCTCGACCGCCTTGTGCGGGAAGCGCGCGAGCACCTCGCCGCCGAAGAACCCCTGCCCCTTCGAGGTGACCGCCGCGACCTTGCCCTCGCGCGGGTAGAGGCGCACGTCGCGCAGGCCGCACGAGGGGGAGCGGCTCTTGAGCAGGAAGCCGTCGACGTCGGGGAGCGAGTCGAGGATGCGGGCGACGCAGGCGCGCATCACTTCGGAGACGTCGCGGCCGGTGGCCGGCTGCACGAGCCTGCGATCGGCGCCCGAGGCGACGATCCTGATGGGATCGCGCGGCACGCCGAGGCCGACCTCGACCTCGGGGCAGCTGGTGACGAAATCGACGTGCGGCGCAAGCGACTCGACGAACCTGTCGGGGATGGTGACGCCGTTCCAGCGGCACGCCTCGAAGCCGAGGCAGCGGCTGGCGAACAGCCTGGGTCGCGCGAAGTTTCTCATTCCCTCACCTCACCTACCAGAAACTATCAGCTTGTTACTGGTCGTGGTCAGAAGCCGTCGGCCATGGCCAGCGCCCGCTCGATCGCCGCATCCCGGCGGCGCGCCGCCTCGTCCTCGCCCCTCTGCATCGTGGGCTCGACCGCGACGTGGCGCACGTCCGTTATGCCGATGAACGAGAGCGCGAGCTTCATGTAGCTGCGGCAGTGGTCGAGCGCCTCGCCGCCTGTGCCGGGCTCGTACTCGCCGCCGCTGGCGTAGGAGATAAACGCGGGCCGGCCGCCGGCGAGGCCGGCGTAGCCTTTCTCCGGCGAGAACGAGAAGGTGTAGCCGGGCTGGATGACGACGTCGAGATAGTGCTTGAGCGCGTAGGGTATGCCGAAGTTCCACATCGGCACCGCGAAGACGTATTTCTCGGCCGCGAGGAACTCCCCGATCAGCGACTCCACGCCGCGCCACAGGCGCTGCGCATCGGCAGAGGGCGCGGAGCCGTGCATGATCGCGTACTTGGCCTCGAGCGTGGCGGCGTCCAGCGCCGGGAGCCGCATGGCGGCGAGGTCGTGGACCGCGACCTCGGCCGCGGGGTCGCGCCGCGCGTACGCCTCGAGGAACCGGTCCGCGACCGCGAGCGAGTGGGAGCGCTCCCCCCTCGGCGATCCCTTGACGTAGAGAATCCTGCCCATCGCATCCCCCTTTTACCGAAATTAACAACAGGGTCGATCTTTGACAATAGTCAACAAAGGGGAACAAAGGGGTCAAACAAAGGGGTCAAGTCTTGACAATGGACAGCTTTGAGCTTTGACCGATAGACCACTTAATGCTTTGATATAATTACGCAATATCGATTTGTGACAGACGAAGGGGTCAAGTCTTGACAATGGACAGCTTTCAAAAGCTGTCCATTGTCAAGACTTGACCCCTTCGTCGGCTACTCGCCGGATTCGAGTTTGGCGAGGGCTTCGGAGGCGGCGGCCTGCTCGGCCGCCTTCTTGGATGCGCCGCAGCCCGTGCCCCAGAGCGTGTCCTGGATAAAGAGCTGCACCTCGAAGGTCTTGGCGTGGTCGGGGCCGGTCGTGCTCGCGAGCCTGTAGCGCGGCACCGCGCGGAAGCGCGCCTGCGAGACCTCCTGCAGCCTGGTCTTGAAGTCGCGCACGAACCCCACGCCGCCCGCGCGCTCGAGCAGGTCCTCGTAGAGCCCCTCTATCACCACGAACGCCTTGCCGAAGCCGCGGTCGAGGTAGATCGCGCCGAAGACCGCCTCGAGCGCGTCGGAGAGCAGCGACGGCTTGTCGCGGCCGCCGGTCTGGTCCTCGCCCTTGCCGAGGTAGAGATAGTCGCCCAGCCCGACCTCGCGCGCGATCTCGGCCAGCTGCCCCTCGTTCACCACCGCGGCGCGAAGCTTGCTGAGCTCCCCCTCCGGGAACTCGGTGAAGCGCTCCATGAGCAGGTGGCTGATCGCGAGCTCGAGCACCGCGTCGCCGAGAAACTCCAGCCTCTCGTTGTGATCGGCGTAGGCCATCCTCAGCTCGTTCGCGTACGACTTGTGCGTGAGGGCGCGGCGCAGATGCTCCCTGCGCCTGAACCTGTAGCCGATCGACTTCTCCAGCGCCTTGAACCTCGCCTTCTCCTCTTTCGTCATAGCCACTCCCCTGCGGCGGCGACGCCGCTCACGGACGCGATGGAGGCCCTGCCGAGCTGTCCGTAGCCGATCTTTCCCGCGGGCAGCGAGACCGAGACCCCGTTGTCGGAGAACGCCTCGACCATGCCGCGCCGGTCGGGCCCCCTCGACGTGACGATGACATCCAGGGGGGTCCCGATCAGGCCCTCGAGAAACGCGCCCCTCTTCTCCGCGGCCAGCGCCCTGAGGTCGGCCGCCCTGCCCCTCCTCACCGCGTGCGGGACCTGGCCGGGCATGCGCGCGGCCTCGGTGCCATCGCGCGGCGAGTACGGGAAGACGTGAAGGCCCGCGATCGGCATCTTCTCGATCAGCCGCATCGTGGCCTCGTGGTCGCCGCGGGTCTCGCCCGGGAGCCCCGCGATGAGATCGCCCGTCACCGCTATCCCGGGCACCGCCGCCGCGAGCCTCTCCGCCGCGGCCGCGGCGTCGCCGGCCCTGTAGCCCCTGCGCATCCTCGCGAGCACGGGGTCGGCGCCGCTCTGGATAGAGAGGTGCACGTGCCTGCATATCCCGCCGGAGGCGATCGCGCCCGCGAGGCGCGCGTCGACCATCCCGGGGCCCAGGGAGGAGAGCCTCACGCGCGGGACCGCAGGGTCGGCCGCCAGCGCCGCGATCAGCTCGAGGATCGAGGTGTGGGGCTCGAGATCGAGCCCGTACTGGCCGACGTCGATGCCGGCGAGGACTATCTCGCGGTGGTGCCGGCCCAGCCGGCGGGCGGCGGCCACGGCGTCGGCGGCCGGCATGCTCCTGGAGGCGCCGCGCGCCATCGTTATTATGCAGTAGGCGCACCGCTTGTCGCAGCCGTCCTGTATCTTGAGGAAGGCGCGCGCCCTGGACTGGGCGCCGTCCGGGACCGGGCCGAAGCCGGCGTCGCCGCGGCAGGGGTCCGGGGCGAGCCCCGCGCGCCGGAGGATGTGGTCCGCGAGCCCGCCGCGGCCGGCCGCGCCGAAGACCGCCTCCACGCCGCGGATGCGCGCGAGGGAGTCGCGCGACATCTCGCCGAGGCATCCGGCCGCGATCACGCGGGCGGAGGGGGCCCTCCTCAGGGCCCTGCGGATCGTCTGCCTCGACTGAGCGGAGGCGAGCGCGGTGACCGTGCAGGTGTTGACCACGTAGATCTCCGCCTCCGCGTCGAAGGGGACGATCTCGATCCCGGCCGCAGCGAGTCTCTGCGAGAGGGCCTCCGAGTCGGCCCAGTTCGCCTTGCAGCCCAATGTGGTGATGGCAACCGTCGTCACTCGATCCACCCTCCGCCTGCGACCTCGTCCCCGTCGTAGATCACCGCCGCCTGTCCCGCTGCCGCGGCGCGCACAGGGCTCTCGAAGATGACGCGGAGATCGCCCCCCGGGAGCGGCTCGATGCGGGCGGCCGCGCCCCGGTGCGTGGAGCGGATCTTCACCGTCGCCGTGCACGCGGAGGCGGGAGCGCCCGCCGCCCACGTCACGCCCGAGAGCGCGATCTCGCGCCTCATGAGCGCCCCGTCGGGGCCCAGGACCACGCGGTTGGCCGCCGCGTCGATCGCGGTCACGTATCGCCTCGCCCCGCCGCCGAAGCCGATCCCCCTGCGCTGGCCGACCGTGTAGCGGTGTATGCCGCGGTGGACGCCTAGCGTGCGTCCCGAGGCGTCGACGAACTCCCCCGGACCTGCGAGCGGCGCCCCCTCCCACGACTCCACGAACGCCGCGTAGTCGCCGTCCGGCGCGAAGCAGACCTCCTGGCTCTCGCGCTTGCCCGCTATTTTGAAGCCCAGCTCGCGCGCCATCAGCCTCACCCCGTCCTTGCGCATGTCGCCGAGCGGGAGGAGGAGGCGGGAGAGCGCGGGCTGCCCCGCGCGGAAGAGGAAGTACGACTGGTCCTTCTTCGGATCGCGCGCGCGCAGGAGGCGAAAGCGGCCGCCGCGCTCCGCGACCCGCGCGTAGTGGCCGGTGGCCACGAGCGGGGCGCCGAGCCGGTCCGCCTCGCGCATCAGGGCCGGGAATTTGATCAGCGCATTGCAGAGGGCGCAAGGGGACGGCGTGCGGCCCGCCGCGTACTCGGCGACGAACGGGGCCATGACCTCGCGCCTGAAATCTTCCCTCACGTCGACGGCGAAGTGGGGTATCGAGAGGCGCCCGCAGACCTCTTTCGCGTCCATCCTGTCGCGGGCGGAGCAGCCGGACATCTCCATGGACATGCCGACCACGTCGAAGCCCCGCTCGATCAGCACGGCGGCCGCGACCGACGAGTCCACCCCGCCGCTCATGGCGACGAGGACCTTTTCTTTCGATCGTGCATGCATATTCATCGAATTCAGGCGGATCAGGAGGTCGTCTGTGAGCGGCGTCTGAATTCGCCGCTATCCAAGCCTGTCATCACGACTCCTTTTTCTCCAGGTATTCGATGCGCCGCTCGAGCTCGGTTATCGACCGGCGCAGGCCGTCGATCGTCTCGCCGAACGGGTCGGGGAGCGTGGCGTGCTGCAGGTCGTACTCGTGCTCCTGGCCCTCGTGTATGATCGGGTCGCGGCGGTGCACGACCTTGCCGGGGATGCCCACCACGGTCGAGTAGTCCGGCACGTCGTGGATCACCACCGAAGAGGAGCCGATCCTGCTGTCGTGCCCTATGCGCACCGGGCCCAGGACGATGGCGCCCGCGCCTATGACCACCCGGTCCTCGATCGTGGGGTGGCGCTTGCCCTTGCTCCAGCTCACGCCGCCGAGCGTCACCCCCTGATAGAGGGTCACGTCGTCGCCGATCCCGGCGGTCTCGCCGATCACGATCCCCATGCCGTGGTCTATGAAGAAGCGGCTGCCTATGGTCGCCCCGGGGTGTATCTCGATGCCGGTTATCCAGCGGGAGAAATGGGAAAGGACCCTGGCGACGAGCTTCAAGCGATGGATCCACAATTTATGCGCAACCCTGTGCAATACGAGGGCGTGCAGCCCGGCGTAGCAGAGCACTATCTCGAGCCTGGAGCGGGCCGCCGGGTCGCGCTCGAAGACCATCCTGAAGTCGTCCCTGATCGTCCTGATCAGATTCAGCATCCATCGTCCCTTTGCGCCCTGATTCCGATGCGACACGATTTTTTGCGCCCGGCGATCAGGTCCTCAGTCGGGGCGGCCGGATTCGAACCGGCGACCTCTTGCACCCCAAGCAAGCACTCTAGTCCAAGCTGAGCTACGCCCCGACTGAAAACCGGATCCATGATGCGCAAAAAATCGTTTCTCAAACCGAGCGGGCCTCAGGATTTCATCATGGAGAGAAGCTCCTCGAGGTCGCGCTTTATCTTCTGGAACGCCTTGACGCTCCCCCTGTCGTGAGGGGCGCCCGCATGCGCGGCCCGCGCAAGATCCAGGGGCTCGTCGTCGTCCTGATCCGCCTCGACCTCCCCGAAGACCTCGAGCTGCCTCGGCCCCCCCTCGGCCTCCGCCGCCTCAGCCGCCTCCGCGGGTCCGTCGCCGGGCCCCGTTGCCGGCTCCGGCGCCTCTGCGCCGTGCGGCTCGCCCCTGGCGAAATCCTTGAGCCTCTTTCTGGCCCCGTTGATGGTGAAGCGCTCCTCGTAGAGCAGCTCCTTTATGCGGAGCAGGAGCTCCACGTCGCGGCGCTTGTAGAGGCGCTGGCCCGACTTCGACTTCGACGGCTTGATGTCGGTGAACTCCGACTCCCAGTAACGCAGCACGTACGGCTTCACCCCCACCAGGTCGCTCACCTCGCCGATTCGAAAATAGAGCTTGTTAGGGATCTGTGGCATAACCCTCCCCTCCCCGCGCGCGCGGCCGGGCCCGGGCGGACCGGAAACAGTATCCGGCGCCGGAGTCGAGCCGCCGAGCGCACCTACTGCTGCGCCTCGCCCCTGTTGAGCGCCGACTTGAGCACCTGGCTGGGCCTGAACGTGAGCACCCTGCGGGCCGTGATCTCGATCTCCTCGCCGGTCTGCGGGTTGCGGCCGATCCTCGGCCTCTTCTGCCTGACCACGAAGTTGCCGAAGCCCGAGATCTTTATCTTCTCCCCGCGCTCGAGCGTCTCCTTCATCGTGTCGAACACCAGCTCCACAATCTCGGCCGACTCCTTCTTCGAAAACCCGACCTTCTCGTAGATCTGCTCGATTATTTCGGCCTTCGTCATGACTGCCTCCCTTCCTGCGGACCAGGCCCTGCGGCCAGCCCGCCCTGTTGAGAGAAAAAACTCACCTCAGCACAGCGCCAAGCTTTGCCGAGAGCTCTTCCACTATCCGCGCGTGCGCCTTTTGGACCTCCCCGTCGGTCAGCGTCCTGTCGGGGCGCGAGAACCTGAGGGTGAGCGCCATGCTCTTCTTCCCGGAGGGCAGGGGGCCGCCGCGGAAGAGGTCGAAGACCCTCACGCCGTCGAGGATCTCGACCCCGCTCGCCGAGATCGCCCTCTCCACCTCGCAGAGGGGGACCGCCTCGTCGAGCACGACCGCGACGTCCCTTGTGACGAACGGGAAGCGCGAGAACTCCCTGAACCGCTCCACCCTCGCGTGCGAGAGCCCGGCCATGAGCTCGAAGTCGAGCTCGAACGCGTAGAGGTCCTGCGCGACGTCCAGCCTGCGCGCGAGGTCGGGGTGCATCTGGCCCACGAAGCCGGCCCTCGAGCCGTCCATCAGAACGTGCGCGAACCTGCCCGGATGAAGAAAGGCAGGCGGCTCGCCCCTCTGGAACACGAGCTCGCCCGAGAGGCCGAGCGCCGCCGCCGCGGTCTCCACGAACAGCTTCGCGTCGTAGAAGTCGGCCCCCTCGCCGGAGCGCTCCCAGGAGCCGGGCCACCTCGCGCCGGTGAGCACGCCCGCGACCCTGCGCGGCTCGTCGGCGGAGCCCGGCGCCTTCGCCCCCCGGAGGAAGACCCTCTGGAGCGCGAACAGCCGCACGTCCCCGCGCTGCCGCATGAGGTTTTCGCGCGCCGCCTCGACGAGGCCCGGCAGGAGCGTGGTGACCATGGCCGACTGCTCCGACGAGAGCGGGTTCTCGATGCGGATCGGCTCCGGGCCGCCCTGCGAGAAGGCGGCGAGCGCCTCTGCGGAGGCGAATCCGTACACCACCGCCTCGGAGAGGCCCGCGCCGATCATCGCCTCGCGCACGATGCGCTCCTCGCGCATGAAGCGGGGCCTGGCGATCGGGGCCATGGACATCGCCGGCATGGTCTCCTCTATGGAGCCGTAGCCGTGGAGCCTGGCCACCTCCTCGACGAGGTCCACCGGCCTCGTGAGGTCCGGCCTGTGAGTCGGGACCGAGACCGAGACCCTGCCCCTCCCCCTCACTTCGGCCCCGAGCCCAAGCCTCTTGAGCAGCGAGGCCATGGCGGCGGCCGAGAGGGAGGTGCCGAGGATGCGGTTCGCCTCCCCCGCATCGAGCGCGATGCGCCGCGGGCCGATCCTCTCGGGATACAGGTCGACCCAGTCGGAGGAGGGCGTGCCCCCCGCGGTCTCGACGATCAGCGCGGCGACGCTGTGGAGCGCGCCGAGCGCGCCGTTGGGGTCGACCCCCCGCTCGAAGCG
The DNA here is from genome assembly GCA_016927275.1 of Pseudomonadota bacterium. NCBI lineage: Bacteria > Pseudomonadati > Pseudomonadota > Pseudomonadota bacterium. Next base: position 8,857 of record JAFGMW010000006.1, on the reverse strand, counting down.
CCTGGAGGACTCGGTGGAGAGGCCGAGCCTGCGCGATGTGGCGCGCACGCCCGCCGGCTCGAAGAACGCGCTCTCCAGCAGGAGATCGGTCGTGCCCTCGCCGACCTCGGAGTTCTCCCCGCCCATCACGCCGGCGATCGCCACCGGCCCCTCTGCGTCGCAGATCATGAGGTCGGAGGGGGCAAGCGTCCTCTCCACCCCGTCGAGGGTCGTGAACCTCCGGTCCGCCCCCGCCCGCCTCACGACGATCCTCGCGCCCGCGATCCTCGCGAGGTCGAAGGCGTGCAGCGGCTGGCCGGTCTCGAGCATGACGTAGTTGGTCGCGTCGACCACGTTGTTGACCGAGCGGATGCCGCACGCGGCGAGCCTCGCGCTCACCCGCTGCGGCGACGGCCCTGTCCTCACGCCCCTTATCACGCGGGCCGCGTACCTGGGGCAGCGGGACCGGGACCGGACCGAGACGCGGGCGAGGCGGTCCATCCTCCCCTCGCCGCGAGGCGGCTTCGCCTCATCGACACAGAGGCGCGCGCCGGTGACCGCGGCGACCTCGCGCGCGAGCCCTATGATGGAGAGGCAGTCGGCCCTGTTCGGGGTGACCCCTATCTCGAAGACGGCGGTCCTGCCCGCCCTCTCCATCGACTCCACCTCGAGGCCGCTCATGGTGAGCGCATGGGCCAGCCTCTCGGGCCTCGCCCTCGCCTCCACGAACTCCTGTATCCAGTCGAGCGGTGCTCTCATAAGATCCGTGACTCGTGACTCGTGACTCGTGACTCGTGACTCGTGACTCGTAACTCGTAACTCGTGACTCGTGACTCGTGACTCGTGACTGGCGTGATACCGCCAGTCGCCAGTTACCAGTCACGGCCTTTAAAACTGCTCCAGAAATCTCAGATCGTTCTCAAAGAATAACCTTATGTCGCCGATGGCGTACTTGAGCATGGCGATCCTCTCCACGCCCATGCCGAACGCGAACCCCGTGTACGCCTTCGGGTCGATCTTCACGTGGCCGAAGACCACCGGGTCCACCATCCCGCAGCCGAGTATCTCGATCCACCCGGTCTGCTTGCAGACCCTGCATCCCGCGCCGCCGCACATCACGCACCTTATGTCCACCTCCGCGGAGGGCTCGGTGAACGGGAAGTAGCTCGGCCTGAACCGCACGCCGACCGAGGTCCCGAACATGCGGCGGCAGAACGCGGACAGCACCCCCTTGAGGTCGCCCATCGTAATGCGGCGGTCGACCATCAGCCCCTCGACCTGGTGGAACATCGGCGAGTGGGAGACGTCGTTGTCCCGCCGGAACACCGCGCCCGGGAAGACCGCGCATATCGGCGGCCTCTTCGACTCCATCACGCGGATCTGGACCGGCGAGGTGTGTGTGCGGAGGAGCCGCCCCCCCTCCACGTAGAACGTGTCCTGCATCTCCCTGGCCGGGTGGTCGGCCGGCACCCCCAGCGCCTCGAAGTTGTAGTAGTCGGTCTCGATCTCGGGGCCCTCGTGCACCGAGAAGCCTAGGTCGGTGAATATCGAGAGGACCTCCGCCATCGCCTTTCGGAGCGGGTGCTCCCTGCCGCGGCGCGCCCCCCTCGCGGGGAGGGTGATGTCTATGCGCTGCTTATCCATCGCGCCCTCGACCTCCGCCCTGCCGAGAGACGAGATGAGGCCCGAGAGCCTCGACTCGACCATGGACTTGGCCGTGTTTATCTCGCGGCCCACCTCCGGGCGCACCTCGGACGGGACGTCCCTCAGCGACTTGAGCACCGAGGTGATGAGGCCCCTGCGGCCCAGGAATCTGACGCGGCAGGCCTCGGCCGAGGCGACGTCGCTCACGGCCGCAAGCTCGCTCTCGGCCTGCCGCTTTATCCGGGCGATCTCATCAAGGATTCTTTCCTTCAAAGCGGTCCCCGCCTTTCGGAAAAACCCCTACAGTTCGCCGGCCATGTTCACGAGGACCTGGAAGTCCTCGGGGTGGCTGCGCGCCAGCTCCGCCAGCATCTTCCTGTTGAGCCCCACGTCCCGCCTCTTGAGGTCCCCCATCAGGCGGCTGTAAGAGGTGCCGGCCACCCTGGCGCCGGCCTGTATGCGTGTCTGCCAGAGGGACCTGAAGTCGCGCTTCTTGAGCTTGCGCCCGACGTAGGCGTACTTCAGCGCGTGGTCCACCGCCTCCATGGCGGTGCGGATCAGGCGGTTGCGGGAGCCGAAATATCCCTTCGCCTGCTTGAGCACCTTCTTGTGGCGCCGCCTTCCCTTGAAACCGCGTTTTGCTCGAGGCATCTTCCTACCCTTCCTTTCGTTGTGAGTGCTACTTTATCCTGAGAAGACGCGCGACGCGCTTCTCGTCGGCCTTCGAGACATAGGCCGAGGAGCGCAGCCGCCTCTTCTGCTTGGTGGTCTTGCTCGTGAGGATGTGGCGCAGCTTCGAGCGCTTCCTCTTTATCTTCCCGCTCTTTGTCGCGCGGAAGCGCTTCGCTGCGCTCCTCTTGGTCTTCATCTTGGGCATCTTTGTCCTTTCCGCCGGGCGCGTTCGCGCGCGGCATTCGCTGTAGCACGACCCCGGGGTGCTGTGCTGCCGCCGTCAGCCCTGGGGGGCCTTCTTCTTGAGGGGCCCGAGCATCATGAAGAGCTGCCTCTCCTCCATCTTCGGGTAGTTCTCAGGCTCGCCTATCTCCTTGACCTCGGCGACCACCCTCTTCATGCGCTCGTGGCCCAGGTTCATGTGGGCCATCTCGCGCCCCCTGAAGCGGATCGTGATCTTGACCTTGTCGCCCTCCTCCAGGAACCTCTTTATGTGCCGGAGCTTGGTCTGGAAGTCGTGCTCGTCGGTGCCGGGCCGCATCTTGATCTCCTTGATCACGACCACGGTCTGCTTCTTCTTCTGCTCGTGCTTGCGCTTGGCCTGCTCGTACTTGTACCTGCCGTAGTCCATGATCTTGCAGACCGGCGGCCTTGACGTGGGCGATATCTCCACCAGATCCAGACCCGCCTCCTCGGCCATGCGCATCGCCTGCTGCGTAGCGACCACGCCCTGCTGCTCGCCCGCGTCGTCGATGAGCCTCACCTCGGGCACGCGGATCCGGCGGTTGGTCCTCAGGTCGCCTTCCCTGTCACGCCTTGCGTTCGGATTGAAGTTGGGTCGAATAGCCGCACCTCCTTTGTTTTGCGTTTCGAGCTTCCCTCAGGAGCAGATGCGCTCCGATACCTCTTTGCCGAGCCTCTCCGCGAAGGAGTCCGCCGCCATCGCGCCGAGGTCGCCCTCCCTGCGCGAGCGGACCGACACAGACCCGGCCTCGGCCTCCCTCGCGCCCACGACGAGCATGTACGGGACCTTCGAGAGCTGGGCCTCCCTTATCTTGAGGCCGAGCTTCTCGCTGCGGTCGTCCGCCTCGGCGCGGAACCCCGCCTGCGCGAGCCTCGCGGCCACCTCCCTCGCGTAGGGGGCCTGCCCCTCGCTCACCGAGAGGACCCTAGCCTGCACCGGGGCGAGCCACGCCGGGAACGCCCCCGCGTAGTGCTCGATGAGCACCCCGAAGAACCGCTCGAGCGAGCCCATGAGCGCGCGGTGTATCATGATGGGCTGGTGGCGCGCCCCGTCGCTGCCCACGTACTCCATGCGGTACCGCTCCGGCAGGTTGAAATCGACCTGGATGGTGGTGCACTGCCAGGCGCGGCCGAGCGAGTCCTTTATCTTGATGTCGATCTTGGGGCCGTAGAAGACCCCCTCGCCCGGGTCGACCTCGAAGGCGACGCCGGTCTTCTCGAGCGCGCGGCGAAGGGCCCCCTCGGCCAGCTCCCAAGCCGCATCGTCGCCCACGTGCTTGTCCGGCTTGGTGGACAGATAGATGTCGTAGTCGGCAAAGCCGAACGAGCGGAGGATGTGCAGCGAGAAGCCGAGCACCCGCTCGATCTCCTCCTCGAGCTGGTCGCTGCGGCAGAAGATGTGCGCGTCGTCCTGCGTGAAGCCGCGCACGCGCATGAGGCCGTGGAGGACGCCCGACCGCTCGTAGCGGTAGACGGTCCCCAGCTCCGCCCACCGCATGGGGAACTCGCGGTAGCTGCGGAGCCTCGACTTGTAGATTTCGATGTGGAACGGGCAGTTCATCGGCTTGAGCTCGTACTCCATGTCGTCAACCATCATCGGGGAGTACATGTTCTCGCGGTAGAAGTCCCAGTGGCCGGAGGTCTTCCAGAGCTCGAGGCGGGCGATGTGCGGCGTGAAGAGGATCTCGTAGCCGTTCCGCACGTGCTCGTCGCGCCAGAAGTCCTCCATCGCCTTGCGGATGCGGCCGCCCATGGGGTGCCAGAGGATGAGCCCCGGCCCCAGGTCCTCGAGGGTGGAGTAGAGATCGAGCTCGCGGCCGAGCTTTCTGTGGTCGCGCCTGGCCGCCTCCTCGAGCTTCGAGAGGTGGGAGGCGAGCTCCTCCTCCGTGGGGAACGCGGTGCCGTAGATGCGCTGCAGCTGCGCCCGCTTCTCGTCGCCCCGCCAGTATGCGCCGGCGACCGAGAGGAGCTTGAACGCGCCGATCTTCCCCGTGTCCTCGACGTGCGGGCCGCGGCAGAGGTCCGTGAACTCGCCGTGGCGGTAGATGGTGATGCGCTCCCCCTCGGGCAGCTCGTCTATGAGCTCGACCTTGTACGGCTCGCCCTTGAAGATCGCGCGCGCCTCGTCGCGCGTGACCTCCTCGCAGATGAACGGGAGCTTCGCGTCCGCGATGCGCCGCATCTCCTCCTCGATCTTGGCCAGGTCCTCGGAGGTGAACGGGCGCTTGAAGTCGAAGTCGTAGTAGAACCCCTCCTCTATAGCGGGCCCTATCGTGATCTTCACCCCCGGGAAGAGGCGGCAGACCGCGTCGGCCATCACGTGCGCCGCGCTGTGCCTGAGCCTCTCGAGCTCGAGCATCTCCTTGTCGCCCTTCTCTGTCATTTTCTTATTCCCTCTACCCTACGCCCTAAGCCCTACGCCCTATTCCCTGCTGTAACTGTGGGCCTTACTGGACTCGAACCAGTGACCTCTTGCGTGTCGAGCAAGCGCTCTAGCCATCTGAGCTAAAGGCCCATGTTTTCAAGGTGCTCCAGCCAATCCCGGTCCGGCATGATTTTTTGGAACAAAAAATCATCTGCCGGACCGAGGACCCTCGATGCCGCCCGTACTTTTTCCATGAAAAAGGTGCGCGGCATCGGGGCTGAGCTATACGCCCTGAGAAAATATAGTGATTTCTGAAATAGAGAATGACCCCATAAATGTCAAGCAAATGATTTTCCTTAAAAAATCATCCACCACATGAAGTGGTGGATGACATGTCAATTATATCCTATTGATACCAAACAACTTATGCGTGCATTTTCAAGAAGTCGTCTATCGCCGCCTTGGGAAGGTTGCCGACCATCTGCGCCGCGGGCTGCCCTGCCTTGAAGAGGATGATCGTGGGTATGCTGCGTATGCCGAACTTGCCGGCGACCTCGGGGTTTGAGTCCACGTCGAGCTTGCAGACCTTGACCTTGCCGGCCTGCTCGCCGGCCACCGCCTCGATGGACGGGGCGAGCGCCAGGCACGGCCCGCACCAGGCGGCCCAGAAATCCACCAGCACCGGCAGCGCAGAGTCGAGCACCTCGTTCTGGAACGTCGAATCGGTGACCTCAATCAGGTTCCCTGCCATCTCCCCTCCCTTATGATTTGATGAAAGACACCCGTAATTAGTTAATGCCGGCCGAAATGGCAAGCGATTTCAACTCCATCTAGAAGCGGAAGCGCCGCAGGTGCACGCTGAAGAGGAGGCCCAGCGCGACCATGATCGCTATCATCGAGGAGCCGCCGTAGCTCAAAAGCGGCAGCGTGACGCCGGTGAGCGGGATGAGCCCGAGCACCCCCCCGAGGTTCACGGCGATCTGCCAGAAGAGCAGCGAGACCACCCCCATGGAGACGAAGGCGCCGAAGCGGTCGCGGGCCCTGGCAGCTATGTCCACGCCCATGAGGAGCAGCGAGGCGTAGAGGGCCAGCACCACGATCGACCCGGCGAAGCCCCACTCCTCGGCCAGGACCGGGAATATGAAGTCGGTGTGGCGCTCCGGCAGGTAGCGCAGCTTGTTGATGTTGCCCTTGAGATACCCCTTGCCGAAGAACCTGCCCGAGCCCACGGCGATCTTGGACTGGACGAGGTGATAGCCGCCCCCCTTCACGTCCGCCTCGGGGTGCATGAAGTTGAAGATCCTGTCCCGCTGATACTCCTTGAGGCCGAATGCGTAGACGCCCGCCGCGGCGACGACCCCGATCGTCGCGCAGACCACGAGGGTCTTTCTGCGGACCTTCGCGAAGAGCGCCATGGAAACGAAGATGAGCATGAGGAACAGCGACGAGCCGAGATCGCCCTGCGCGATGATGAGCCCGCAGGGCAGGAGCATCGCGAGCCCCGGCTTCCAGAGGTCGGCGAGCGCGTACCCGTCCGGGTTCGGGTGGTCCGCGAAATAGCGGGCGGCGACGAAGATGTAGCAGACCTTGGCGATCTCCGCCGGCTGAAGCGACACCGGGCCCAGCTTTATCCACCCCTGCGTCCCGCGGATCACGCTCCCCAGCACGAGCGACAGCGCCAGCAGCGCGCACGCGACCGCGTACGCCGGTATCGCGAAGCGGTGGAACACCCTGTAGTCGCTCGCGGTCACCAGGAGCATCATGAGCACGCCGATGGCCATCCAGAGCAGCTGCGACCAGAAGAGCGCGGTGGAGCCCCCCTCGCCCCAGAAGTAGACGGCGCTGTAGAGGTTTATGAGCCCGACGCAGACGAGCGCGCCGACCACGGCGGCCATGGACCAGTGGAACCCCTCGTTGAATCTCCTCAGCCCTGAGAACATCGGCTCACTCCCCTTCCCCCGAGGCATCGCCGGACGAGGCCCGCTCGAGATCGGATTTGTCCTCGCTGATCGCCCGCTTCATGCCCTCCTTGAGCTTGACCTCGCCCGCGTCCTCCCTGCCGTGCATGATGTCGTGATACCTCTGGAGCATGGCGCCGACTATGGGGGCCGCGGCCGAAGCCCCGAAGCCGCCGTGCTCCACCACCGCCGATGCCGCTATCTCGGGCGCCTCCGCGGGTGCGTAGCCTATGAACCAGGCGTGGTCGCGGCACCTCTCCCCGACGCAGGAGCCGGCCCTCTCCGTGGAGACGACCTGCGCGGTCCCGGTCTTGCCCCCCATGCTCACCTCGTAGAGCCACGAGAGGCGGCCCGCGGTGCCGCCGGGCTTCGTAGCGCCGTCCATCCCCCTCTTCACGAGGGCCAGCACCTCCTTGTCTATGGGCAGGTCCTCGAGCTTCTCCGGCGGCCTCCATCGGTACGTCTCGTTGCCGTCGACGTCGTAGGCCGCCTCCACGAGGTGCAGGTCGAGCTTCTTGCCGCCGTTTGCGACCTGTGCCGCCAGCAGCGCGTTCTGTATGGGGACCACCACGTTGTATCCCTGCCCCACCGCTATGGAGAGGTTCTCCCCAAGCTGCCACGGGACCCCGAACCTCTTCTGCTTCCACTCCGAGGTCGGTATGAGGCCGGGGCTCTCGCCCGATATGGGGACGCCGGTCTTTCTGCCGAGCCCCATGATGTCCGCGTACTTCGCCAGCCTGTCCACGCCGAGCCTGAGCCCCATCTGATAGAAGTAGACGTCGCACGACTGGGATATCGCCCTCTCGAGCGAGATCGCGCCGTGGCTCGTCCAGCAGCGATAGGTCCTTCCGCCGTAGGGGAGACCTCCGCCGCAGTGGACGTTCTCGTCGGGCCTCACCACCTTCTCCGAGAGCGCAGCGATGGCGTTGAGCACCTTGTAGGTGGAGCCGGGCGGGTACCCGCCCTGGATCGCCCTGTTGAGGAGAAACTTCTCCGGCGATTTCGAGATGGCGTCCCAGTACTCGGCGCCGCGTGGGCCGGCGAGCCTGTTGAGGTCGTAGGAGGGGGAGCTGTACATCGCCAGTATCGCGCCGGTGTTCGGGTCGATGGCGACCGCCGCGCCCTTGCGGTCCGCGAACATGTCGCGCGCCACCTCCTGCAGGTCGCGGTCGATGGTGAGCCTGAGGCTCGCCCCCGCGACCGCCGGCTTGACCGAGAGCTCGTTCGCGATCCCCTCGTAGTCGACCTGCCTGCCGACCGCGTCGACGATGATCTCCTCGTAGCCGTCCTCGCCCCGGAGCGTCAGGTCCCACATCTCCTCGAGCCCCATCACGCCGGCCTTGTCGCCGAGGCGGTACCGCCCAGGGTGCTCCTTCCTGTAGCGGGCGAGCCTCCCCGGATCGATCTCCCTCACGTAGCCGAGCACGTGCGTGGCTATGTTCGACTCCGGGTAGTTGCGCTCGTAGCTCACCTCCACCTCCACGCCCCTGAGGTCGTAGGGGTCGCTCGGGTCGGGCCAGGGGTTCTTGTGCGTCCTGATGAGCGCCATCTCGTCCATGGTGACGTCCTGCTTGACGTAGAGCGGCTGATACCTGGGCTGGGCGTGCCTCTTCTCCCAGAGGGCGCGGAGCGACTCCGGCGAGAGGCCGAGCAGCTCCGAAAGGGAGGAGCGGGTCCTCTCCCAGTCGATCACGTACTGCGGAACGACGATGACGTTGAACATCGGCCTGTTGTCGACCAGCACCTGTCCGCGGCGGTCGAAGATCATGCCCCTGACCGCGGGGATCCTCGAGGCCTTGATGCTGTTGTCGGTGGAGAAGAAGTGGTAGAAGCTGCCCCTCATCACCTGCAGGTAGAAGATCCTCGCCATGACTATCGCGAAGAGGACGAGCACCGCGATCGTCGCGTACTTGAACCGGTGCTCGATGTCCGCCGTGTATTCCTGAACCAGACGCATATCGTGACCCGTAAACCGGGACCCGGAACCCGGGACCCG
>JAFGMW010000005.1 GCA_016927275.1 Pseudomonadota bacterium | reverse complement strand
TTATTTGGAATTTGGGATTTGGTGCTTGGAATTTGTCGAATGGGGGTGATCCGACGACAGCCTGCCTGCCGGCAGGGACCCGAGGCAGGTTATGACCTACCTATCTCTTTCTCGAAATCGGCCTTCTTCTTCTTGTCGAGCATGTGCTCGATCTTGCGGGCGAGGGTGCGAAGATGGAACGGCTTGGAGACGTAGTCGTCCGCGCCGTGGGTGAGCCCCTCGATGCGGTCCGACTGCGCGTCGCGCGCGGAGACGATGAGAACCATGATGTCGCTGGTCGCAGGATCGGACTTGAGGCGGTTGCACAGCTCTATCCCGGAGACCTTGGGCATCATTATGTCCAGGAGGATGAGATCCGGCCTCTTCCCACGGATGGACTCAATTGCCTCGGCGGCGCTGTAGGCGCTCTCCACCTCGTACCCCTCGTTTGAAAGCAACTTTCCCAGGACCGCGTGGATCTCCGGCTCATCGTCCACGACCAGCACCCTGGCCTTGCTCTGATTTATCTCCATGATATTATTCAATTAATTGACATAGGCCAGTCCAGTCAAGGGAAAAAGGGCCATATAAGCTGTTTTCTTGTGCGTGCGGCGTATAAAATCTAAAAACTCTTATTTAACATATATTTTCTCTTGCGGGTCTAAAGTGCTTTCTTTAAAATCCAAGGTAGATGCTCATCATGTCGACCCGTGCTGGGCCGCATTGTTTCAGGACTCGGGTTGACAGGGGGAAATCGAAAAGCTAGACGGGTTGTTCCAAAACTTGAGAACCCAAGCGGAAATCCAGGCCAGGAAAGGGGGTGCACTCTCCGAACGGCCACTCCGCGGGAAGACACATACATCGTACGGCATCTGTGCTCGGCAGTTCATTCCGGGGGGAGGGAATGATCCCTGTCCTCGGAGGCGAAAATCGGAAAAGGAGAGTAACAACATGAAAAAACTGTTTACCATTGCCCTGGCGATCGGCCTCTTCGCGTTTGTAGCGAACGCCTCCGCACAGGAGAAGTACGTAGCAGGCGGCTTCGAGATGGCAGGCCACATCATGGCGGGCGGCGGCTACCAGCACCACAACAACAAGGCCACGACATACGGCACCTTCGACGGCGACATCGCCTACACGAGCGGCCCGATGGGCAAGTACATGAATACGCCCGGCGTCATCCCGGCCCCCAGCGAAGATTATCTCTCGTTCTTCGTCGACGAAGTAGAGCTCGACATCATGAAGAGCTTTGGCGAGAACGTGAGGCTGCGCGCTGATCTGGACTTCGCGCGCGTGAATTCGGGCGGTGCGGGAATGGCAGGGTTCGTGCTCGAGCAGGCCTACGCCACGGCGAACATCCCGGTCGGCAACGGCATCGAGTTCCTGCTCGGCCGCTTCAACACCCCGATCGGCTTCGAGGCGGTCGATGTGATCGACAACGACACGATCTCGAAGTCGGTGATCTCCACCGGCCTGCGCTCCACGAACACGACCGGTCTGAAGATCTACTACGCGTTCAGCGACCTGGTTGACTTCCACTTCTACATCGTCAACACGCTGACGCAGGACAGCGACATCAAGGTCAACGATGTCCCGTCGTTCGGTATGCGCCTCGGCTTCAACTGGGGCGAAGAGGGTTCAGAGAGCACGTTCGGCATCAGCGGCCAGTTCGGTCCGGAGACGCGCCTGAGCAACAAGCACTTCACGTACCTGGGCGACCTGGATCTGAGCTGGTGGATCACCGAGGCGTTCAACCTGGGCGTCGAGGGCATCTTCCGCCGCGACAACGCGTTCGGCGGCAGCAACACCGAGTACATGGGCGGCCTCTTGAACCTCAAGTACGTGTTCAGCGATGTGTGGGACGGAACGCTCCGCTACGTGTTCGCGAAGCAGTTTGATCCGGGCAACCTCGCTGTTTCACTGCCCCTCACGCCTGCCAACCTGACGGGCGCCGAGCAGTCGATGCATCAGATCACGCTGGCGATCAACTACGCGATCGCCGACGGCGCGAAGTTCCGCGTCGAGCCGAGGTTCGACATCGTCAATCCGGCCGGCGGTGGCAACACCGAGTACGTGTTCGGCGGCGCGCTGGCGTTCGGCTATGAGTTCTAAATCCTGAGCTCATAGGAGTAAGGCAGCAAACGGAAGCCCCGGGATTTCTCCCGGGGCTTCTTTTTTATGGCTGAATCGCGCAAGCGGAACGGATCGACGCGCTCTTCTCGCTACGCTCGTCGCCTCAGGCGCCGGCTCCTCGCTGGGCCACGTCGGCCGGATCATGACAGGCTACGGCACCCGGCCTCCGTGAGCCCCGCTGCGAAGAGCGCGTCGATCCGTTCCGCAAGATTCGTATTATTCTTTATGCCGTCGTGCGGGAAGGACCTCTTCGCAGCTGCATTAAAGGGGCGTTCTGAGCGGAGTGTATGAGGAAGTGAAAAATCGGACCGGCTTCGTGGTTTTGGGGCCTGACAGGCAGGAAGACACCAAATCCACAGAAGCCAGCCGATTTTTCACGACGAGTAACGGAGCGAAGGCCCCAGCAGCCAGAAGAGGTCTGGCGCACGACGGCATAACTATATATTGCGATTCCTGATGTCGCGGAAGATTTCACGAAGGAGGTTCGAGGGTTTCTTCCAGGCCCTGAGGGAAAACGGGACGATGCAGCCGCAGCGGTCGCAGTCGGCATTGGGGCCGATGACGCACGGCTTCTTCACGTTGCCCCACGCGTCGAACGCGGTGCCGTTTTTCACGAAGACGCAGTTGGGGCCCACGCAGCTCGACTTGTTCTCCAGCCGCATGAGGTCGAAGGTGCCGGGGGGGCCGCCGATGAAGGAGCCATAGGTGTCCCTGAGGGCCTCGAGCCTGTCGATGATCTCGTGCCGCTCCGGGAACGTGATCCACATCCCCTCCTCCACCCCCCTGACCGGGGTCATGAAGTCGAAGAGCACGTGGCGGATGTGGGGTATCTCTCTCAACTCGGAGAGGATCCGCTCGATCGATCCTGCGTTCGAGCGGTTCAGGCAGCAGGCGACCGCGATGTTGAGACCCTCGCAGCGGCCGTCGCGGATGTTTTTCATGATCCTGTCGTAGCAGCCCTCGCCGCGTATGTAGTCGTGCTGTTCGCGCGTGCCGTCGATCGAGACGTGGAATTCCACGTCCGGCCACTCCGGCAGCGGAAGCGTCCCGTTCGTGACCACGCGGTTGGCGCGGAAGAGGCCCTTCCCGCGCTCGATCAGCTCGCGCCTGAGAAGCGGTTCCCCGCCCACCCAGGTGCAGGAGAAGAACGCGCCGCGGCCTGCCTGCATCCTCTCGATTCGCGCCAGCCACTCGTCGACCGAGAGCTCGGGGCCCCGATCCTGGTCATAGGAGAAGTAGTAGCAATGCCTGCAGCGCAGGTTGCATCTGTTTGTGACGTCGATCGAGCAGAAGGTGTTGCGGGGCAGCGGCACCACGGTGAGCGCGAGCTTGGGCAGGACCTTTCCCCTCCAGAACCTGTGTTTGGGCTTGTCTGACATGGGCCCTGCTCTCTAGCGCGCCAACCGCCTGATTGGCAAGGGAAATCATAGCATTGCATCGCTTGACTTTGAGCGGAAAATGTACGACCAATGCAGGCTCAAAACCTCAATAATTCAGCTAATTAGAGGGACAAAGGCGCATATGTCCTTGCTAGGCATAAACCCGATCTGGATAACGCTGGGCCCGATACTGGCCATAAACGTCGCCCTGCTCGTTTCCTACCTCACCTATCAGCTCTGGGGGCGCAAGCGGATTGCGCGCACCTTCGAGGGCACCAAGAACGACCCGTCGAAGTTCCTCTCCAGCGGGACGAGGGAGTGGTGGTTCTGGACCACCGACCCGATCGTGAGGCTGTTCGTGAGGCTCAGGATGGGCCCGAACACGATCACGATGCTGGGCTTTCTCTTCTCGTGCGCGGCCGCATACCTCTTCGCGCGCGGCTGGTTCGGCTACGCCGGATGGGTGATGATATTCGGCGCCACCTTCGACATGTTCGACGGCAGGGTCGCCAGGCTCACGGGCCGGACCTCCCGCTCCGGGGCATTCTTCGACGCGGCAATGGACCGCTTCGGCGAGGGCGCCTGCTTCATGGGGCTTGGCTACTTCTTCAGGAACTCCTTCATGCTGCCCATCACCATCGCCGCGATGATCGGCTCCCAGATGGTGAGCTACACGAGGGCCCGCGGCGAGGGCATGGGCATAGACTGCAGGGTCGGCATGATGCAGAGGCCGGAGCGCATCGTCTACCTCGGGGTGGCGGCGGTCTGCGATCCGCTGATGACCATGGCGCTGCACAGGTGGTGGTCCAGCCCGGCCCCCGTCCTGATGATCATGGCGATCCTCTTCGTGGCCGGCATGACGATATTCACGGCGGTCCAGCGCATGGTCTACATCATGAACGCGCTGGACAACCAGGACCGCAAGGGCAGGGAGTCGATCCCCCAGCTGATCACGAAGCTCTCGACCCCCGAGGGCCGCGAGGAGCTGTGGGGCAGGTACGGGTCCGAGCGCGGCCGGGCGTCCTTCCGTCACGACGGCGCCCCAGCGGGCGGCGCAGGGCTCTCCAGAGGTGAAGATGGTGTCGAAGCCGACGAAGAGAGACGCAGGCGACAGGCTCCTTGACGAGGCGATGGAGACCTTCATGCAGGGCGCCGGCAAGATATCCAGCGCCCTTCTCGGCATGATCAACCGCGTGGGGGGGCAGATATACGCCCTGCTCTTTCTCTCCGAGGAGCCGCTCTCCCTCGACGAGATAGGCTCGAGGCTCGGCGTCTCCAAGAGCAACATCTCGATAAACATCCGCATGCTCGAGGAGTACGGCCTGGTCCGCAAGGTCTGGGTCAAGGGTTCGCGAAAGGACTACTACGCCGCCGAGCGCACATACCCCAAGAAGGTGATCACCGGTTTCCTGGAGAAGATAATGGGGACGCTCACCGACGCCATCACGACGATCGAGCGCACCCGCGCCAAGGTCACCGAGGCGAAGGTCACGCTGCCGAAGGAGGAACGCCGCCGCGCCGAGTTCATGCTGGGACAGCTGGAGATGATCGGGCTCTTCTACTACGCGGCCAACAAGTTCTTCGACGATTTCTTCTCGGGCAAGCCGATCAACATGGAGCTGCTGCAGCGCCTGATCCTCAATCCGGAAAACCTGCAGAAATCAAAGGCTCGTGTTTCATAGCGGAGTCCGGAGTCTTCTCTCATCCGCTGGCGCACTTCGCTCGCTTCTCGTCGTCAAAAGGTCGTTGGCGTCGCGCGGCTTGGATGTCTTCCTCGCGTCAGCCTCCAAGCCGTGACGCCAATCGACCTTTTGATCTCCTCGTACGCTCGTCTCGTAGGCGCGCCTTGATGCTCCCTCGAGAAGACTCCGGACTCCGCTATGGCAGGGCATCTATCAGAACAGGTATCCGAAGGTAAGGTGGAAATGGCCGCGCGACTCGCCCGGTTTTCGGTCCAGCTTGAATCCGTAGTCGGCGCGGATCGGCCCGACCGGTGTGTTGTAGCGGAGTCCCACGCCCGCGGAGCGCCGCACCGTGGTGTCCCATCCCACTTCTGAGAACTCGTTGGTCAGGCTGCCCATGTCGAAGAACGCCGCGGCGCTGAAGCTCTTGAAGAAGAGATACCTCAGCTCCTCGTTGAATATCCAGCGGGCCCTCGATCCTGTGGCCTTGCCTGCGGCGTCCACCGGGCCCAGGGACTGGTACGAGAAGCCGCGGATCGTGTCGTCGCCGCCCATGAACAGCAGCTCGTTCGTCGGCACGCTCACGTTGCTGCCGATGGTGAGGATACGGTCGAGCCTGAGAGACGTCGAGAATACCAGCCTTGAGAAGAAGCCGTAGTCGAGCTCGCCCTTGAGTTTGAAGCGGACGAAGTTGGCATCGTTTCCCTTGATCTCGTTGAATATGTCCACGCCGGCTATGGTGTATATCCCCCTCGTCGGATAGGAGAAGCTGTCGCGCGTGTCGAAGCTCTGGGTCAGCGATATCTTGGATATGGTGTTGTCCCTGAGGCTGTCCGCGTCTGCGGCGGTGGAGTCCCCCTCCACGAAGTAATTGCGGTCGAGCTCCCACTGGAAATAGAAGGCGAGCCGGCGCAGCCTGCGCGCCCAGCCTAGGGTGCCGGCCATCTGCGTGTAGGCGTAGGCCGGGGCCTTCTTGTACTGGATCCAGGCGCCGCCGGTCATCTCGAAGCTGCTGCCGAAGAAGCGGGGGTCGTACCAGCCGATCTCGGCCTTCGAAAGGTTCACGCCGGCCATGAGCTTGAGCGTGTTGGTCTTGGCCCAGCCGAAGGCGTTTATGTTCCTGAAGATGAGCTGCCCGGTGAGCGATTCGTCCGTCGAGTAGTTGAGGCCGAGGTCGATCATGAACGGCCTCTGCTCCTCGACCCTCACCTTGACGTGCACGATGTCCTGCTTCTCGGCGACGCCGACGGTCTCCAGGCTCACGTAGGAGAAAGGCCCGAGCCTGCGTATGTTGAGCTGGCTGTCTATGAGTTTCTTCTCGCTGAACGGGTCGCCTTCCTTGAGTTCCATCGCCCCCATTATCGCGCGCTGGCTCGTGAGCACGTCCCCCACGATGAGGACCCTCCCGATCTTCACCGCATGGCCCTCGCTTATATGGTAGGAGACCGTGGCCATGTCGTCCGGGCCGGTCGAGAACTCCTGCACCACCTCGACGTAGGGGTGGCCGTTGTTCCTGTAGAACGAGATGAGCCTCAGGCGGTCGTCCTCGAGGCCTGGGGCGTTGAGAGGATGGCCCGGCCTGATCTTCAGAGCCTTCTCGAGCCTGGCGGCGTCGAACGAGTCGTTGCCTGTGAAGTCGATCGCCCCGACCGTGGTCCTTTGGCCCTCGTCGATCGGGATGGTCACGTCGAGCGCGTACCCCTGCGGCGTGGTCTCCACCTGCCACTGCCCCACCTCGGCGTCCAGATACCCCTCCCTCGAAAGGGCGGCCTTGATCGCCCTCTCGTCGTCTATCACGTACTCGGGGAAGTAGGTGCCGCGATGGCCGATGGCCATGCGCCTGTTCTTCATGTTCTTGGAGAGCTTGCCCGAGCCCACGTCCCTGTTGCCGCGGAACCTGAGCTGCTTGATCCTCTGCGAGCGGCCCTCGTCGATATGGAATTCGACGATCAGTTCGTCGGCCGAGACGTCGGTCTTTTTCCAGTTCACCTTTGCGTCGGGGTAGCCGCGCCCCCTCAGGAACTTCCTTATCGCCTCCGCGCTGGCCTCCATCTCGAACTCGTCTATGGAGCCGAACCTGAAGATCGTGAGCTGCTTTCTCAGCGTGCCCCTGCTCGTGTGCTGGGCGCCTGTGAAGCGTATGTCGACGTGAGGCCCCTCGCTCACCTTGAGACGGAGGTCCACGCTCCCGGAGTCGAGATCCACCGTCTTGTCGGCGACCCTTATCCTGGCCCTCGGGTATCCGCGGGAATAGTACGCGTTGCGGAGTTTCTCGATCGAGGCGCGGAGCCTGGACTCCGAGTACTGCTTCCAGGTGTTCAGCGCCGACGCGAAGCGGCTGTCCGGGAAGGCGGTGTTCCCCTCCACGACGATGTTCCTGTAGCGGAGCGAGGCACCCCTGCTTATCTTGAACACGAGGTCGACCCCGTTGACCTCGGGGTTCTCCTCCTGCCCCACGAACACCTCTGTGCCCACGTAGCCCTGCCTCGCGTAGAACTCCTTGATGCGGCCGATCTGCTCGTCGACCCGCTCCGGCGTGTAGATGTCGCCCGCGTGCAGCGTGAGGTATTTGCGCACCTTGTTCTCGACGAACGGGTAGTTCCCGCTGACCTCGATCGCCGAGACGATGGTCGCCTCCCTCACTGAGAATACTATCTCCACGCCCTCGGGAGTCATGGTCGGGCTCGCCGATATCTCGTCGAATACGCTCCAGGCGCGAAGATACCTTATGGAGCGGTCGATCACGGCCAGGGAGAACTCTTCGTCCGGCTCGATGTCTATGACGTCGCGGACCTTGTCCTCCGAAATGGTCTCGAGCCCGTTTATGACCACCGAGGAGATCTGTTCGGCCGCGGCGATGCCAGGCGCGATCATCAGGGCCGCCGCCATGGCGAATGCTGTCTTCCGGGGAAGTCCCACGCCTCTCCTATCTCAGCCTGAATCTGAGTATCCCGCTCAGATCGTACGTAGAATCGGTGGACTGCGACCCCTTGATCAGGAGATTGTCGGTGATCTGGTACTCCGCCGAGAAGGTCTGGACGGCGTTGTCGGTGCCTATGTCCGTCGAGAAACCGACGGTCAACCTGTCCGACAGCCTCTTGCCCACGTTGAGCCTCTGCACTCCGATGGAGCCGGCGTCGGCGGCCTCGAGCCTGAACACGTCGAGCCTTGTGAATTTCTGAACAGGTCTCTCGATGACGCTGGTGATCGACTGGGCGATCATGGCGGAGGAGAGCCCCTCCCTCTGCGTGGCGATGCGCTCCTGCTCGGTCATCCCGAAGAGGATTAGCGACACCACGTCGCGCTTCTCGAGCGGCCCGGAGGGCGACGTGGCGGACAGATCCAGCGCCAGGTTGTCGACGGGGCCGTGGAGCACAAGGCTCACGTTGTATGCGTCGATCTCCTTCTCCGCATAGACCTCGATGTAGGGCGATCGCAGATCTCCCCTGAACTCCACGAACCCCCTCGTTATGTCGAACTTGAGGCCCAGGTAGTGCACCGATCCGCCGGTGGCGTTTATCGAGCCTGCGAACGCCGGCCTCGACCGCGTGCCGGAGAGTGCCATGTTCACGTTGAGCCATATGTCGCCGACGTTGTTTCTGATCTCCATGTCGCCGGAGTTCCTGACGGAGAGCGAGAGCCTCGGGTCGAAAT
The DNA here is from genome assembly GCA_016927275.1 of Pseudomonadota bacterium. NCBI lineage: Bacteria > Pseudomonadati > Pseudomonadota > Pseudomonadota bacterium. The sequence continues at coordinate 17,831 of JAFGMW010000005.1, read as the reverse complement.
CGAGAGCCTCGGCGCGGGCCGGCTCCGGCGCCTTCCCGCCCCCTGCCATGGCCTCGAAGATCATGAAGTCCTTGGTGTATCTGCCATCCTGGATTACGACCTCGCCGGAGAGCGTGGGGTTCGGGAACCTTCCGGCGAGGGAGAGGGCGCCCTCGAACTCCAGCATCAGATAGCCGTCCTCAGATCGCCACGTCATGCCCTTGGCGGTGAGCGTGAGGTCGGACTGGGCGGGCCTGAACCCCTGGTGGTCGAGCCAGCCTGAGAGCTTCATCGATCCTTCGTCCATCTTTGCAGAGATGCCGTCGAGGCGGACGCGCTGCCCTTCGAGGCGCACCGATCCGGAGAGCTCCTGCAGCTCCAGCCTGGGGCTCCTCAGGAGCACCGAGTTCTTCCTGAAGGTGACGGTGCCGTGAAACCTGGGGTCGCTCCCGCTGCCGCGCGCCGAGAGGTCCACGTCGATGGGCCCTTCGCCGCGGTACAGCGAGGGGGTGAGCTTAGAGAGGGTGGCCGCGTCCAGCGAGCCCGCCACCGATATGTCCATGGGCCCGTCGGAGACGAACCTGCCCCTCGCGACGAGCCTCTCTTCGCCCGGGCCGGTCCAGCTCATTTCGGTGAAGGTCCAGGTCTTTGAATCGTAGGCGTACGCCGAGTCGACGGAGAGCCCCTGGATCGGCTCCCCGTGCAGGCGCATCCTGCCGGGGAGGAGATCTGCGACCAGCCCCCCTGCCAGCTTCGAGCGCGGCGAGCCCTGCAGCGCGACCTCCATGTCGCTGAAGTCGATCCTCTCGCGCGATATTCCGAGCCGGACCGAAGCGTGCTCGAAAGGGATCGAGCGCCACGCCCCGTCCCTGGCGGTGATGACAGCGACGCCCCGGAAGTCGGTGTGAGGGCCTCTGATCTCGACCGTGCCGTCCGCGGTCCCGCTGAGCCCGAGTTCGCGCATCGGCCTCTCGAGAGGCATGTCGGCGGCGCTCGCCTCGAAGTCGATGTCCTTCCTGCGGTGGCCGTCGGCCATCTTCGCGCCGAACCTGACGGTAAGGTCCGATGTGCCCGTCCGCCTCTGCCCGGAGAAGATCGCGTTTCGCATGGAGAGCTCGTCGTAGGTGATGTCGAGCTCGGTCTCGACCCGATCGGCGAAGATCGGCTTCCACCCTCCGTCCGTCGTGGTGCCCTTTATCCCGATGCGGAACCCCTTGCCCCAGCCGCCGGCGCGCGCCTCGAAGTCGGTCGCGCCGAATATTTTTTTCAGGTGCTCGTTGCCGAAATTCTCGAACACCCGCTCGACGGGGAAGCGGGACCCGCTCGCGGTCAGGTCCATGGACTTGCCGGCGACGTCGACCGATCCGCCCAGGGCGATATCGTTCGCCGCGACCCTGGCCCTTCCGGCCGATATCGTTATCCTGCCGCCGCTCCAGTCGAAGGCGCAGTCGAGCGACGCCGGGTGATCGGGGGCCGCAGCGAATCGGTGCGTGAGCGAAGCAAAACCCGAGCCTTTGGATTTCAGCGGAGAGAACCCGGTCCCCTTGAGCCCGATGGCCCCGCTCAGCCCGCCGGCGGTCTCAAACACCCTGGGCTCTATGCCGAAGCTGGGTATGGAGATCGGGCTTGGCATCCTGATCTCGAGGTCGAACGACTCGTCGGAGGTGTCGGCCGCGAGCCTGCCGGCGAGCCTCCTCCCCTGAATCTGGATGGAGAAATCCCCTGCCTCTATCTTTCCGTCCTCGAAGGTGAGGCCTGCCTCTATCTCCTCCGCGGAGATATGGCTCGTCGAAAGGTCGCGCACATTGAGCTGACCGCTGAAGGAGTTGACGTAGGGGAACTCGTTGCTCCATCGCGAGAGGCGCGTGGAGGTCTTGAGCGACGCCGACCCGGCGGCGACCAGCCTCCTGTCGTCCCTGCCGAGCACCACGCCGTCGGCCCGCACCGCGAGCCTCGCGTCGCCGAGCATGCTGGGCACGAGCGATGCATGCAGCTCGTCGATCACCATCTCGGCCTTGTCGGCAATGGACACCGTGACCCCGAAGGCCCCGGCGTCCAGCACCTCGATGTGCCTGAGCAGCATGAGCCTTGCGGTGTCGAGCCTCTTGTGCGGGCCTCCGGCTGCCGGCCCGGCGGGACCGGGAATCTCAATCCTCAGGTCCCTTATTGTCAGCTCGTCCACGACCAGCTTCCCGCGAACGAGGCCGAGCATCGCGTAGTCGATCCTTACGCTGCCGGCGAAGGCGCGCTTGCCGCTCTTTTTGTCGAGGAACGATACGGAGTCCAGCGAGATCTCTCCCTGGACAGGGCTCCATTTGAACGATCCCGCCTGGATCTCGACGCGTCCGCCGGCGTTTACGACGGCCAGGGCATGGGCGAGCGTCTCAGGGCGGTTCGCGAGCCAGGCACACGCGCCCGCGAAGCCGGACAGCAGGGCCATCAGGCCTATGAGCCTTCTGAATTTGTGGGTCTTCCTTATCGTCATCGGCTCCCCGCCGGCCGATCAGCCGCGCTTTGCCTCGAGCGCGGCCAGGAGCTTCTTGACTATGTCCCCGAAGCTGCCGTTCGACATCACGAGCAGCACGTCGCCTTTCTCCGCGCCGCGCGCCACGAATTCCACCATGTGATCCACCTCTTCGATGTGATGGGAGTCCACGCCGCGGCGCATGAGCAGCGAGGCCGCCTCGTCAGGGTTGAACCGCTCCTCCGCCGGTATGGCGTCGGCCCTGTAGGGGCTGGCCAGTATCACCCTGTCCGCCCCGGCCAGCGCATCGACGAACTCCCTCTGAAATATGTTTCTTCGAGAGGTGTTGGACCTGGGCTCGAAGATCGCCCAGATGCGCGCGCCTGGGAACCGTTCCCTCGTCCCTGCGATGGTCTTGGCCACCGCGGTCGGGTGGTGTGCGAAGTCGTCTATGACCGAAATGCCCCCCGCTTCGCCCGCCAGCTCCTGCCTGCGCCTCACCCCCTTGAACCCGGCCAGGCCCGCGGCCAGCCTCTTCGGGTCGATGCCCGATTCGAGGAGCATAGCCAGCACCCCCGCCGCGTTCTCAAGGTTGTAATCCCCCCAGAGGGGGAGCAGGAACTCGCATCCTGCCATCACGAAGGAGGTGCCCTCTGCGGAGGCCTTTATCCGCTCGGGCCTGTAGTCCGCCTCCCCGGCGGCGGCGTAGGTGACTATGCGGGCCTGGGATTTGAAGGCGGCCTTGAGCGCCAGAGGGTCCGACGCGTTGGCGACGACGAGTCCGTCCGGCGGGACGATCTGCGCAAGCCTCTCGAACGAAGAGAACATGTGGTCAAGGTCGCGGTAGATGTCCGCATGGTCGAACTCGATCGACGTGATGAGCAGCGCCTGCGGCATGTAGTGGAGAAACTTCGGCCCCTTGTCGAAGAACGCCGAATCGTACTCGTCCCCCTCCACCACGAAGAGATGGCCGTGCCCGGGCGAGAAGCCCTTGCCGAAGTTGTTGCCGATCCCGCCTATGAGGAAGCCGGGCGATTCCCCCGCTGCCTCCAGGAGCCATGCGGCCAGGTTCGACGAGGTGGTCTTGCCGTGCGTCCCGGCTATCACTATGGGGGTGCGTCCCGCCAGGAAGAGCTTCGCCAGGGCCGAGGGCATGGAGTGATATGGCAGGTCGCGGCGCATGACCTCCTGGGCCTCGGGGTTGTCGCGACGGATCACGTTCCCGATCACGACCATCTGAGGGTCTGCGGCGGCGATGTTCTCCGGCTTGTATCCCTTGAAAGGCCTGATCCCGAGCGATGCGAGCTGATCGCTCATCGGAGGATAGATCGCCTCGTCGGTGCCGCTGACCTTGTGCCCGGACTCGACGAGAAGCCCCGCCAGGGCCGCCATCCCGGTGCCGCCTATGCCTAACATGTGTATCTTCATAGGTTATTGTTCACACACCTCTCCCATTCTAACATATTGAACTATCTGAACTTTTTACGATACGCATGTTCAAAACGCAAGTGAAATCGAGGCGTTGCGCGGACCTGCCGCCCCTCGGAACGAAATATCCCGATTCGCGACCGGCTAGGCGATGAGCTCGTCGTAGATCAAATCGTGGATCGCGGGCCTGAAGGCGGTGATCATCTGGTTTGTGGAGGTCGGATGGATGCGGTTGGTGAGCAGCACGATCCAGTAATAGCGGCTCAGGTCGATCCAGATGGAGCAGCCGGTGTAGCCCAGGTGTCCGATCGAGTTGGCGGAGAAGCGATGCCCCGATGCGGAGTTTCTCAGCGACGGCCTGTTCCACCCGGCGACGAACTGCTCTCCGGCGGGCTTTCGCTTGCCCTCCTTGATGAACTGCCGGAGCATCTCCGGATCGAACCATCGCGATTCGCCCCTGTAGCAGCGAACGAGATCAAGGGCGAAGCGGTGTATGTCCTCAGCGGTCGAGAAGAGCCCGGCGTGGCCGGCGACGCCGCCGAGCGCGAAGGCGTTCTGATCGTGCACCTCGCCGTGCACCACCCTCTCGCGCCATGGGCAGTCCTCCGTCGGTGCGAAGCGCCGGTGCTCGCCCGGCCTTCGAACCGGCCTCTCGTCGGGCGCGCCGTACTTTGGAGTGGGCACGTGCTGGTCGGCCCTGGTCTTTGTCCTTCGCGACGACGTGGGCATCTCTCCGCTTACGCGCACGAAGAAGGTGTCGGCAAGGCCGAGAGGCTCCGCTATTCTCTTCGCGAAGAGCCGGTCCAGCGGCTCCCCGGCCGCGTGATGCAGTATCTCGCCGAGAAGGATGTAGCCGATGTCGCTGTAGATGGTGTTCGACCCGGGCTCTGCCACAGGCTCCTCGGCGTAGCAATCCTCGAGGATCATGCTGCGGCCTTCCTCGGTCCCGATGAGAGACATCGGGATGACCCTGTAGAACGGCTGCCACGCCGGCAGCCCGCTCACGTGGTCCATGAGGTGGGCCACGGTCATCTGCCTGTGCGCGGATTGTCTGGCGCCCGGCAGCCACTGATAGACCGTGTCGTCGAGCTTGAGAAGCCCGTCCGCGGCCAGCATCATCGTGAGGGTTGCGGTGGCGATCGGCTTGGTGAGCGATGCGATGTCGAAGCAGGTGCACTCCCTGGCCAGGCCGAAGCGGCCGCTGTAGAGGACCTCTCCCTCCTTCGCCACGAGTACGTCCGCGGCGGGGAATACGCCGTCCGAGATGGCGTGTCTGAAGGCCGAGTCTATGCGCCTGGTCATGGGAGGAGCGCCTCCGTGAACGTTATCTTCGGTGCGCCCTCGGCCGGGGCGTCGATCTCGACCTCGACGCCCAGCGGGAGTGTCACGAATTCGTCCGAATGGCCGGCCGGGAACTGATCCACGACGGGGCCCTTGAAGTCGGCCAGGACGTCCATGAACATCGCCTCCATGTCGTGTCTCTCCCCATCTGGCGGGATGATGTTGCCGATCAGAAGCGCCCGCGCCCTTGAGAGGGCGCCGCTGGCCCGAAGCTGCGTGAGCATCCTGTCGAGGACGTAGATCTTCTCCCCCGTGTCCTCGATGAAGAGCACCGCACCCTCGGTGTCCATCTCGTATGGGGTGCCGATGCTGGAGTTGATTAGCGTGAGGCAGCCCCCCACGAGGCGGCCCGAGGCGCGGCCCGGCTTCATCACATTGGCCCCGGCGGCGGAGATTTCCCCGATGGGGGAGTGCGAGGTCAGGGCTCGCAGCAGCGATTCCATCGTCACGTGGGAGCGGTCCCTCCCTAGCTGCGTGACGACCGGGCCGTAGAGAGTGGGGATGTGCGCGCTCTGCCTGAGAAAGGTCAGCAGCGCAGTGATGTCCGAGAACCCGACCACCGGTTTGGGGCGCGCGGCGATCGCAGCTGCGTCCAGCAACGGGATCACCCGCTGGCTGCCGTATCCGCCGCGGGCGAACATGACGGCGGCGATCCCGTCGTCGGCGAAGAGCTCCATCAGCTCGTCCGCCCTGCGCTGCTCGGTGCCGGCGAAATAGCGGTTCTGGTCGAATATGTCTTTTCTGAAGCGCGCCTCGAAGCCCAGAGACTCGATGGCCCTGACCCCCTTCTGAAAGAGGCCCTTGTCGAACGGGCTGGACGGCGCCGCTATCCCTATGGTGTCGCCCCGCCTGAGTGCCCGCGCCCGCTTCATGGCGCAAAACCTAGGTCGTTTTGGATCGGATGCCAAGTGCATATTGCGGCCCTTAGGCTTGACAGCTGTTATACTTGAACTTAACTTGAGCCCCTCTGATGAAGGAAAAACTCATCAACTCAGGATGGGCGAGGGCGATGTCGGGGCCCGGCGGCGCGGCGACGCCGGCGCTGGTTTTCCTGGCGGCCGCCCTCGTGATGCTCCTGCAGATCCCGGCGAACCTCGTCGTGCGCGCCGGGTGGGTCTCGGCGGGAGTCCTGCTCAACGAGGTCGTAGCGGTGGCCGGCGTGCCGCTCTTTCTCGTCTATCTGTTCAGGCTCGACGCATCGAGGATCTCTCCGGCCGGCCGGGTCGGCGCATCGATGTACGCGCTGCTGGCGATCTTCATGCTCGGCTCGGTGATCCTCCTCGACTACGCCACCGTGCTTTCGGAGACGGTATTCCCACTTCCGGACGAGATCGAGCGGGCGCTCGAAAGGCTCATGGAGGCGAAGACCCCGGGCGCGGTCGCATGGAAACTCTTCCTGCTGTGCCTTGTGCCGGCGGTCTGCGAGGAGCTCTTCTTCCGGGGATTCTGCCAGGGATCGCTGTCCTCGAGGTGGGGGAGCGCCTGGGCGATCGCCGCTGCGTCGGCGCTCTTCGCGCTCATGCACGGCAACCCGTATCACGCGCATCTCTATTTCCTTTTGGGCGCGCTGTTCGGCTGGGTGTTCTACGCCACGGCCTCGCTCTGGGCGGCCGCGTTCTGTCACGCGTTCAACAACTCCTGGACCTTCTTGAACCACGTGAGGGGGTTTGAATTTCCGCTCGGCGGTCCGTGGTATCTCATCGACATCGCGATCGCCGCAGCCGCAGCGGCAGCGGTGGTCGTGTGCGGCCGTGCCATCCTCAGGAGGGGACGTGCTGCTCGATCCTCTGCAAAGCGTTTTCCAGCCTTGTTTTCTCGTTGATTATCCCCGGAAAAGTTGATTTGATGCCTCTTCCACGGCTTTATAACGCGGAGAATCAGGCCAGATGGACGTCTCTGGCAAGGCAGATATTCAAAAGTTCTTTGAAAAAATAGACATTATTAATCAATGAGTTATTCCCATACTCTATACATTACTTTTATCAGTCATCCCAACAATTGGATTTAAAGACTCTTTTTTATCCGACACGATTTTTCGATTTAGCTCAAAAAACCCTGTTTTTTCAAGGTATTACAGAGCAAAAAATCTTGACTGCCTTTGCCTTTTGTCGCTATTTTCCCAATAAGTGGGGATAGGTGGGATGAATTCCTAAATCATGGGAATAGCGCATGTTTCGTGGGATATATAACCATCAGCTCGACGCCAAGGGGAGGCTCTCCGTACCCTCCAAGTTCAGGGAGATCCTCTCCTCGAGCTTCGACGAGAGGCTGATCATCACAAATTTCGACGAGTGCCTGTGGGCCTATCCCGTGGCCGAGTGGCAGGCGCTGGAGAAGAAGGTCTCCGAGCTCCCGCAGTTCTCCGATGCGGTGAAGGCGCTGCAGAGGATCTTCATATCGGCAGCAGCGGAGTGTCCGATCGACGGGCAGGGCAGGATCCTCATCCCGCCCTCGCTGCGCACCTACGCCGGATTCTCAAAGGACGTGGTGATCGTGGGCATGACCCGCAAGATAGAGATCTGGGCCGAGGATCGCTGGGAGGAGGCGTTCCGGATCGCGAAGGTGAAGATCGATTCCATGGGTGAGAAGCTCGCCGAGCTGGGGCTCTAGCCGGGCTCAAGGGGAATGCAGATGTTCGAGGTCAGTCGAGTTCACGACATATCGGTGGTCGGGGTGAGGGGCGAGCTGTCGCGCCGCAACGGGCACGTCCTCGACGAGGTCCTCTCTTCGCTGTCGAAATGCGATCAGCACAACGTCGTTCTCAACTTCGAGGGGCTCAGGCACCTCGACTACCGGCTTGTCCAGCGCATAGCGGAGAGGATCATAGAGTTCCAGTGCGACGGCGGCGACCTGAAGATGGCGGCGGCCAGCGGTTACGTGCGGAACATCCTCGAGGCCATGGGGCTGAGCGAGGAGATCTACTCCTCGGTGGAGGAGGCGCTGCTCGCCTTCGTCGGGGACGCCCCGGACGGAGACCTGCAATGACCGACCGCGCGTCCTCCCCTTCGCGCGAAAGAGGCTTCCATATCCCGGTGATGGCGGATCGGGCGCTCGGGCTTCTGGCCCTCTCCCCGGGATCGGTGGCGGTGGACGCCACCCTCGGCGGCGGCGGCCATGCGGCGCTCATGCTCCAGGCGGTCTCCCCGGGCGGGGTCCTCGTGGGCATCGACCGGGACGAGAGCGCGATAGAGGAAGCGAGCGCCAGGCTCTCGTCGATGCCCGGCGACTCAAGGATCGTGAAGGCTAGGATGAGCGAGATAGCCGATGTCCTCGAGGGGCTGGGCCTCGACGGCGCGGACGGGGTGATCGCGGACCTCGGCGTCTCCAGCCGTCATCTCGACGACGGCGAGAGGGGGTTCTCGTTCATGAGGGACGGCCCGCTCGACATGAGGATGGACCGCGAATGCGAACTGACCGCCGCCGATCTCATAAGGGGATCGAGCGCGGCGGAGCTCGAGAGGGTCATAAGGGAATACGGCGAGGAGCGCTTCGCTGGCAGGATCGCGAGGTCGATCGCCGGGCGCTCGGACATCGACACCACGGCGAAGCTGGCCGATGCGGTGCAAAGGGCGATGCCGTTCCGGAGGCGGGGAAGGATACACCCCGCGACGCGCACTTTCCAGGCGCTGAGGATAGCGGTGAACGACGAGATCGGCGAGCTCGAAAAGTTTCTCGAGGCTGCGCCTTTGGTGCTCAAGCCCGGCGGGAGGCTCGTGGTGATGAGCTACCACTCGCTCGAGGACAGGCTGGTGAAGCACCGCTTCCGCAGGCTCGCCGCGTCGGGCCGCTTCGAGCTCCTCTCGAAGAGGGCGCTCGCGCCGGAGGACGATGAGACGGATCAGAATCCAAGGGCCAGGAGCGCCAAGCTCAGGGCGATCAGGAGGGCGGGCTAGATGAGCAGGGTCCTTGCGATGCCGATGATGAGCTCGGTCCGCGGCCAGCCTATAGCCGACAAGGCCGCGGTCGCGAGCCGCAGGTATCTCAGGCAGGTTTTCTCGCTGCTGGCTGTAGTGATGCTGGTGGCGCTGCTGTTCGTGTGGACCAGGATACAGGTGATCCAGCTGGGCTACGAGGTGAGCAGGATACGCAGCGAGGTGACGGAGCTCGGGCGCCAGCGCGACATGCTCCAGGCCGAGATAGGTGAGCTGAGGGCGCCCGACAGGCTGTCGAGAATAGCCAGCGAGCGGTTCGGCATGAGGCTGCCCATGGGCGACGAGGTGGTGCTGCTCAGGAGGGCCGGCGGAACAGGCGATGCCGACAGACGGGGTGATGATGCCGAGGTTTCGAAGCGCTGACAGGGGGCGGGACAGGGAGGCGAGCGGCGTCGGGCGGCTCTACATCGTCGGCGCGTTCTTCGCGCTCTGTTTCGCCCTGCTCGCGAGCAGGGCGGTCGCATTTCATCTCAAGGACAACCGGCAGCTGGAGAAGGTTGCGCTGAGGCAGTACAGGACCGCGGTGATGGAAAACAGCATGAGGGGAAAGATCGTCGACGCCGAGGGAAGGGATCTGGCCATCGACGTCACAGCCGACTCCATCTTCGCCAATCCGAGGGAGATAGAGAACGCGGCGGAGGCATCGGCCAGGCTGGCGGGCGTGCTCTCCCTGGACCGCAAGAGGCTCCTCGAGAGGCTCTCCTCCAGGCGAAAATTCGTCTGGGTCAAGCGGTGGGCGACCCCCGAGGAGACCGCCCTCGTGAAGGAGGCGGGCATCGGGGGGGTATATTCGATGAAGGAGGGACGCCGCTCGTATCCGAACGGTACCGTGGGAGCGAATCTCCTCGGTGCGGTGGGCCTCGACGGCGAGCCGCTGGGCGGGGTCGAGCTGTACTACGACGATTCGCTGGCCATGCGCTCCAGGACCGAGGACCTTCGCCGCGACGCCAGGGGGCACCTCTACCTCTCGCCCACAGGAGGCGAGGAGCGCTTTGACAGGCGCAGCGTGAGGCTCACCATCGACAAGACGATGCAGTACATATCGGACTCGGAGCTTGAATCGGGAGTGAGGGGCGCGAACGCCAAGGGCGGCGATGTGGTGGTGGTAGACGTGAGGACGGGCAGGATACTCGCCATGTCCGGCCACCCCACGTTCGACCCGAACGAGTACTCGAAGTATCCGCTCTCCTCCTGGCGCAACGGCGCGGTTGTCGACCCGAAGGAGCCGGGTTCCACTTTCAAGGTGATAGTCGTCGCCGCGGCGCTCGACAGCGGACTCGTCTCCCCGGAGGACGTCCTGGACTGCGAGGGGGGAAAGATAGGCATAGGCAAGCACGTCATCAGGGACGCGCACCCCTACCGCATGCTCTCGGTCGCCGAGATAATAAAGCTCTCCAGCAACATCGGGGCTTACAAGGTGAGCCAGAGGTTGGGGAGGCAGCGCGTCTACGAGTCCATAAGGAGCTTCGGCTTCGGGAAAAAGAGCGGCATCGATCTGCCCGGCGAGACCGCCGGCATATTGAGCAGCTACAAGGAGTGGTCGCCGGTCCAGGACGCAACGGTCGCCTTCGGCCAGGGGATATCGGTCACGCCGCTGCAGATGGCCATGGCATTCGCGGCGATAGCCAACGGCGGGAATCTCATGAGGCCCTACGTGGTGGAGCGCATAGAGGCCGGCGACGGCACAGCGATCATGGAGAGGAGGCCCGAGGTGGTGTCGCAGCCGATAAGGCCGGAGACGGCGCGGACCATGATCAGGCTTCTCGAGGCGGTGGTCGAGGAGAAAGGCACCGGGACTCTCGCCTCCAGCATAGACTACAGGGTCGCGGGAAAGACCGGCACCGCGCAGAAGGTGGATTTCCGCTCAGGCGTCTACGCGAAGGGGCGCTACTACTCGTCGTTCGTGGGTTTCGCGCCGGTCGAGGACCCCCGCATCGCGGTATTCGTGGGGATAGACGAGCCGCACGGGCAGTATTACGGCGGCCAGGTCGCGGCCCCGGTCTTTCGAAGGATAGTGGAGAAGGTGCTGCGCTACATGAAGGTCCCTGCCGGGAAGGCAGGCGCCGTGCCGATGATCACGGCAGACGTGCAGCCCGCCGCCCATTCGGCGGAGGACGTCCCTGCGATCGTGTCCGACGGCGATGAAGCGCAGCAGGTGGTGAGGCGGGACGAGGAGTCGTGGGTGCTCCCCGACTTCAGGGGCATGACCATGCGCGGCGTGCTCGCGGCGGCGGGCGACGCCTTCATAGAGTGGAATTTCCACGGCAGCGGGATCGCCGTGAGGCAATGGCCCGAGCCGGGGAGCGCGCTGGCCTCCGGCGGGGTGTGCAGGGTCGAATTCAGGCCGCTGATGTGAGCGGCGGGCGGACGCATGAGGCTTTGTGAACTCATAGAGGGCGTGGAGGTGCTGGGCTCGTCGGGCCGGCTCGGCGTCGAGGTGCGCGATCTCGCCTGCGATGCGGGCATGGTCGGGCCGGGCTCCTGTTTCTTCGCCCTGAGGGGCGCGCGCCGCGACGGGCACGATTTCGTCGCGGAAGCAGTTTCGCGCGGCGCCGCGGCGGTCGTGAGCGAGCGCCCGATCGAGGCCGGCGCCGCGGCGGCCAACGTGCAGGTGCGCAATTCCCGCAGAGCGCTCGGGCTGATGTCGTCGCGCATGCTCGGCGAGCCGTCACGCGCTATGACGATCGTCGGGGTGACAGGCACCAACGGGAAGACCACGACCACCTATCTGCTGGAGTCGATATTCAGTGCCGCCGGCAGGAGGCCGGGCGTGATCGGCACGGTCGAGTACCGCTTCGCCGGGAGCAGGGAGCCGGCGCCGCACACGACTCCGCTCGGGCTCGATCTGCAGAGGCTCCTGGCCAGGATGAGGGACGCCGGATGCGACAGCTGCGCGATGGAGGTGAGCTCCCATGCCCTCGAGCAGGAGAGGGTCGCGGGGTGCGCCTTCGACGCGGGAGTGTTCACGAACCTCACTCCAGAGCACCTCGACTATCACGTGGGGATGGACGCCTACTTCGCCGCGAAGGCGCTTCTCTTCGAGAGGGTGCTGGCCGAAGGGGGCAAGGGACGCGCCTTTGCCGCGATAAACTCCGATGCGGAGCACGGCCCCAGGATGGCCGCGTGCTCCTCGGTCCCGGTCCTGCTCTACGGCCTTGGGGACAGGGCCGACGTGAGGGGGTCCTGCCTGAACCTCTCCGCGTCCGGGATCTCGATGAGGATATCCACCCCTTCCGGGGCGATCGACTGCGCCTCCCCGCTCCGCGGCAGCTTCAACGCGCAGAACATACTCGCCGCTGCCGCGGCCGCGATCGGCCTCGGGATGGCGCCCGAGGCGATCGCCAGGGGGATCGCAGGGGTGGCCGCGGTCCCGGGCAGGTTCGAGCCGGTCGAGAACAGCCTCGGCGTGCTGGCGCTGGTGGACTACGCGCACACGCCCGACGCGCTGAAAAACGCGCTCTCGCACGCCGGGGAGATAGCGCGGGAGTCCGGCGGAAGGCTGATAGCGGTGTTCGGATGCGGCGGCGACAGGGACAGGAAGAAGAGGCCGGATATGGGCGCGGTCGCGGCCGAGCTCGCCGACGTGACGATAGTGACCAGCGACAACCCCAGGACCGAGGACCCGCGCGCCATCATAGCCGAGATAGTGCCCGGCGTGGAGAGGGCCATGAAGCGGCGCGGCGACGGGGGCGTCTACGAGGTGATAACGGACCGCCGCGAGGCGATAGGGGCGGCGGTGCGCATGGCGGCGGCGAAGGACGTGATAGTCGTCGCCGGCAAGGGCCACGAGGACTACCAGATCGTGGGCACGGCCAGGCACCGCTTCGACGACCGCGAGGAACTCGCGAGGTCGTTTGCGGAGAGGAAGGCAAGGGGATGAACTTCAGCCTCATGGACATAGCCCGGGCTGCCAAAGGAGAGGCGACGCGAGCCTCCGGCGCCCCATTCTCGTCCATCTGCATAGACACGAGGGAGCTCGCGCGCGGCGACCTCTTCATAGCCATAAAGGGCGCACACTTCGACGGCCACGACTTCGTGGGCGACGCGCTTGCGGCCGGCGCCGGCGCCGTGGTGGTCCGCAGGGGCACGAGCATCCCCGAGGGAGCGAGCGCCGTCTTCGTGGACGACACCGCGAGGGCCCTGGGCGACATCGCGGCCTGGTGGAGGGGGAGGTTCGACGTCCCGTGCGTCGCCGTCACCGGCAGCAACGGCAAGTCCACGACCAAGGAGATGGCCGCGGCGATAGCGGCCTCGAGGGGCCCGGTGCTCAAGACCGAGGGGAACTTCAACAACCTCATAGGGCTTCCGCTGACGGTCTTCCGCTGGACCGGGGAACACAGGACCTCGATACTGGAGATCGGAATGAACGCGCCCGGCGAGATAAAGCGTCTCACGGAGATCGCGAGGCCGGGCATCGGCCTCATCACCAACGTGACCGCTGCGCACCTCGAGAAGCTGCACACGGTGGAGGCGGTGGCCAGGGCGAAGGGCGAGCTCTTCGAGGCGATGGGCGGAAGGGGCGTGGCGTGCGTCAACGCGGAGGACCCGTGGGTCATGGAGGCCGCGAAGCTGCATCGCGGCGACAGGCTGACCTTCGGGATGCAGAACGACTGCGACGTGAAGTTTCTCAACATGGAGAGCAACGGCCTGGACGAGATGAGGCTCGCGGTGTCGATGCAGGGCCGTGAGCACACCGCCGTGCTGCCGGTGCCGGGCGCCCACAACGTCATGAACGCGCTTTCCGCGCTCACCATCGGTGTTGCGCTGGGCGTCCCAGACGGTGAGGCGGTCGAGAGGCTCTCTTCGTTTGCGCCCATGGCCATGCGCCTCGAGAGGACGCAGCTGGCCAACGGGGCGAGGATGGTCAACGACTCGTACAACGCCAACCCCGGCTCCATGCGCGCCGCCTTCAGGACCGTGGGGGCTGCGAAGAGGGCGGGCAGGTTCGTCGTTGCGCTTGGCGACATGCTGGAGCTGGGCGAGCAGTCGGCCGAGCTCCACCGCGAGGTGGGAAGAGCGGCCGCGGAGGCCGGGGCGGATCCGATATACGTGCTGGGCGATTTTGCCCAGGAGGTCTCCGGGGGGGCCCTGCAGGCAGGGCTGTCGGAATCGTCGCTCATCGTCTGCGACGATGCCGAGCAGATGGGGAGGCTCCTCGGGCAGGAGCTGCGCGCGGGCGACGTGCTTCTGGTCAAGGGGTCACGCGGCATGAGGATGGAGCGGGTGGTCGATCACCTGAAACAGGAGATCGGGACAGGTTGAGTGAATTCTGACCGGTGAATAGCGAATAGTCGCTTTTCACCAGTCACCAGTCACGAGTCACGAGTCACGAGTCACGGACTATGTTATATTATCTCTTATATCCGCTGCGCGAGCAGTTCATAGGCTTCAACCTCTTCCGGTACATCACGTTCCGGACGTTCATGGCCACCTTCACGGCCATGCTGATCTACTTCGTCTTCGGCAAGGCGATCATACGGTTGCTCGCGGCGAAGCAGTTCTGGCAGACGGTGCGCGACGACGGCCCTGTCACGCACATGGACAAGAGGGGCACCCCCACCATGGGTGGCCTGCTCATCTGGGCCTCGGTGTTCGCGTCGGTGTTTCTCTGGTCCAAGTTCATGGAGCCGTTCGTGCTCGCAGCGATCTTCGTCGTGGTCGCTTTCGGCATAATCGGCTTCATAGACGACTACCGCAAGGTGATCCTCAAGGACCCGAAGGGGCTCCGGGCCCGCTTCAAGTTCCCGCTGCAGATCGCGGTCGGGACCGCGGCTGTGCTGGTGCTCTTCGACGCGATAGGCCTTTCGCGCGACCTGGCGCTGCCGTTCTTCAAGGAGTTATCGCCCAACCTCGGCTGGGCTTATGTGCCGTTCGCTGCGATAGTGATAGTGGGCGCCTCGAACGCCGTGAACCTCACCGACGGCCTCGACGGCCTGGTGAGCGTTCCGTCCATAGTGGCGTTTCTGGCGTACGCGGTGCTCGCCTACATCGCGGGACATGCGGCGATAGCCAATTACCTGGCGGTGCAGTCGGTGCCGGGCGCGGGGGAACTGGCGGTGATGTGCGGGGCCGTGGTCGGCGCGTGCGTCGGTTTCCTCTGGTACAACGCCCACCCGGCCTCGATATTCATGGGCGACGTGGGCTCGCTTCCGCTGGGCGCGCTGCTGGGCTACATAGCGGTCGTCACCAAGAACGAGGTGCTGCTCGTCTTCATCGGCGGGATATTCGTCCTGGAGACGATATCGGTCATCACCCAGGTGGTCTCGTTCAAGCTGACCGGCAGGAGGGTGTTCCGCATGGCGCCGCTCCACCACCACTTCGAGCTGAAGGGCTGGAGCGAGTCGAAGGTGATAGTGAGGTTCTGGATAATAGCGATAATCCTCGCTCTGGCGTCTCTGGCGACGCTCAAGCTGCGATGATCCTCCGGACCTTTCGGAGTGAGGGATAGATGGACGATCTGAGGGAGAAAAAAGTCCTGGTCGTAGGGCTCGGCCGCTCCGGGGTGGCCGCCGCGCGCTTCCTCGCGCGGGAGGGAGCTTTCGTGACCGCGGAGGACCTAAGGCCCCGCAAGTCGATGATGGAGCTCTCCGCCGATCTCGAGCGGAACAACATCAGCCTCTCGCTAGGCAGGCACGACCCAAGGCTCGCCCTGTCCAGCGACCTCATAGTGGCCAGCCCGGGCGTCCCGCTCGATCTCGACTCCCTGAGGCTCGCCTCGGAGAGGGGCATACCGGTGGTGGGCGAGATGGAGCTTGCGGTTCGGAGGATAGCCAGGCCGGTGATCGCGGTCACGGGCACCAACGGCAAGACTACCACCACGGCGCTGATCGGGCATCTGCTCTCCTCGGCCGGCATAGAGGCGTGCGTGGCCGGCAACATCGGGACCCCGATCCTTGAGGTGGTGGAGGAGGCGAACCGCGCCCGCTTCGTGGTGCTCGAGGTGTCGAGCTTCCAGATGGACACGACGCCGTCTCTCGTTGCAGACACGTCGGTGTGGCTTAACGCGACGCGCGACCACATCGACAGGCACGGGAGCTTCGAGGCCTATGTGGCCAGCAAGGCGAAGCTGTTCTCCCAGATGAGGCCCGAGGGTTTCGGGATATACAACGCGGCCGACGGGTCGGTCTCCAGGTCGGTGGCCGACTCCCGCTGCAGGCTGGTGCCGTTCGACGCGACCGGCGGTGCGGCATCGGAGGCGCAAGGCGACGCCCGGAGCAGGGGTTGGTTCGAGGGGGGCGATCTCTGCGTTCAGGCGGAGGGGTTGGCCCTTGAGCGCTACCCCCTTTCGAAGGCGAGGCTGGCCGGAGGGCACAACCGCGAGAACATGCTGGCGGCGCTGCTCGCGGCGCGGCTGGCCGGGGCCGACCCCCGCTCCGCAGCGCAAGGGCTCGCCACCTTCGAGGGGCTCCCCCACAGGGTTCAGCTGGTGGCGGAGCACAAAGGAGTGCGCTACTACGACGACTCGAAGGGGACAAACGTGGGCGCCACCGCGCGCGCGATCGAGGGTTTCGACGAGCCGATTGTGCTCATCGCGGGCGGCCTTTCCAAGGGTTGCGACTTCTCCGAACTGGCGCCCGCCGTGCGCGGCAGGGTCAAGGAGGCGGTCCTCATAGGCGAGGCCGCGCCGGAGATGGAGCGGGCCCTTGCCCCGTGCACGAGGATCAAGAGGGCCTCCTCGATGGACGAGGCGGTGTGCGTGGCCGCAAAGGACGCGGAGCCTGGAGATGTCGTGCTGCTCTCCCCGGCGTGCGCGTCGTTCGACATGTTCCGTGATTACGCCCACAGGGGGGCGGCATTTGCGGACGCGGTCAGAAGGCTCGCGTCCGGCGGACTGGGTCAGCCAAGGAGATAGAAGGCGAGATGGGAGACCTGGACTACCAGAGGGTGCACCTGGACTCGAAGCTCCTGTTCTGCGTGATCATGCTCGTGGGCATAGGGATCACGATGAACTACAGCGCGAGCGCTGTGCTGGCCAGGGAGCGCTTCGGGGACAGCTATTTCTTCCTCAAGAGGACCGCCGCGTTTGCCGCAGTCGGATTCATCGGCATGGCTGTGGCCACCCGCTTCCCGTACGCGAGCTACAGGAGGTTCGTGTACCCCATATTGCTCGCGGCTCTGGCGCTCGTGGGCGCAGTGTTCATCCCCGGTGTCGGCAAGACGATCGGCGGCGCGACCCGCTGGGTGTCGGCGGGCCCGCTGGCCTTCCAGCCCTCGGAGGCGGCGAAGATAGCGATGATAATATTCCTCGCATATTCGCTCGAGAAGAAGTCTCAGAAGATAAAGAGCTTCGGGGTCGGGTTCCTGCCGCACATCATGTTCATGTCGCTGGTCGCCATGTGCATACTGATCCAGAAGGACTTCGGCGCGGCGGCCACCATCGCTGCGATCACATGGTTCATGATGTTCGTGGCAGGGGTGAGGCTCCCGTACCTGCTGGGCCTTGTGGCTGCGGTCGTGCCGATCGCGGCCGCCCTGGTCGCCGGCTCCGCGTACAGGCGCCGCAGGATACTCGCGTTCCTCAACCCGTGGGACGATCAGTACGGCTCCGGGTTTCAGATGATACAGTCGTTCGTGGCCATAAACGAGGGAGGCCTCTTCGGCCGCGGGCTGGGGCAGGGGCAGCAGAAGCTGTTCTACCTCCCGGAGGCGCACACCGATTTCATATTCTCGGTGCTGGGCGAGGAGCT
>JAFGMW010000004.1 GCA_016927275.1 Pseudomonadota bacterium | reverse complement strand
GAGCCAGAATTTGAGGCCCCTTTTTACAGCGTCATCGGAAAAAGGGTCCTCAAATTGTGGCGGCCTGCCTGCCGGTAGGCAGGGAGGCGCGCCCCTGATTCGGGACTCGGGACCCGTAAGCCTTACGCCCTACGCCTTACGCCGGTTGAAATTGGCGTAAGGCTTACGGCTTACGGCGTAAGGCCGGCTTTCAGCTTCGAGCTCCCCTGTCATCCCTTTGACGCCATGTCCTAAAATGCGGCTATTTTTACCCCCCCATGTTCAGGGCGCCGGTCGTTCACCCAGCAATATATCAAGTTAATCAATAGGTTATAAAACAGCGGATTATCCCGGACAAGGCACGGATATTGCTCATTTTTAGTCTCGTGCCTCATGGTGCATTTTGGGAGGACTATGAGCTTCAAGCGCCCAGGTATTAGGCACTGCGTGCTGATCGCAGCGGCGCTCCTCTGCAGCGCGGCGCTCTGCGTCGCGTGCGGCCACAGGGAAGAGGGCCCATACGACCTCATCCCGGGGGAGGAGGATTGGGGGGAGCCCGACCCTGAGACCCGCTTTGTCTCTGCAGAGATTGCGTCTGTGGGTCTTCATAAAATAGTGGTCCGGTTCGACAATATCATGAGCACCACTACCGTTGGGATCAGGGTGACAGATGCAATGGGCAACGAGATTCAGAGAGTGGACAAGGAATGGTCGCTCGATGGCTATGAACTCACTCTTCGGGGGCCCTTCGCCTTCTGTTCCAGGTACTACGTGACCGTAGCGGCCGGCGCACAGGACGCGTACAGCATCATCCTCGATCAGGATTTGACCATGCCGCTGGTGACCGGCCGCAATCCCCTCAATTTCGACCTCGACGACCGCTGCACCGCGGACGTCGCGATCTCGCCCGTCTTCGCAAGCACAGCCGCGCCCATGGACGGAGCGCTGATACCGGGCGATCAGATCGACAGAGAGGAGGCCCGTGAGCTGATGCGGCCTGCCGATATCGACCCGTCGCGCATGCTCTACGTGGACGGTTCCCAGTCATACGACGGCGCCCAGAGGATGGCGCTGATACCGGTGCTGGCCGACGGAGGGGCTGCGGTGCTGGCCAAGCTCTTCGATAGCTACGAGTACGACGAGCGGGGCCAAATCAAGGGCAGGCTTTACGATCTCAACATGTGGCACGAATACGACCCGCTCGGCGCAGACCCCACCGCCTGGCTCACGCACAGCGTGGGATTTTCCTCCTACGGAAAGATGCAGGGGCCCTTTGATGCGGGCGACGTGGACGGCGACGGCGTGAACGAACTGATTTTCTCGATCCCGTTTACGGTTTACAGCGGCGCAGTGCTGCAGCAGGTGCAGCTCATCAAGGGACCTGTCGCCGTCGGGCTGGAAGCTGCGTTCCCCGACCTGCCCGGCAAGGGCAAGCTGATCGGATCGCTGGAGGAGGTGCTGTCGCGCCCTGTGCCCATAGGCGACGTGGACAACGACGGCATGGCCGATCTGGCATTCATCCGCTATGAGGTGACGACGATCGGCACTTCAAGGAATTGGCAGGTCTGGGTTATCCACGGCAGCGCCAAAATGGAGGAAGCGCTGAGCCTCATAACCATGGACGAGATCAACGCCTATCCGGGGCGCAAGATCGTGGATGTGGACGCGGCCGACATGAACGGAGACGGGATATCGGACCTCCTGGTCACCGAGGTTGAACCGAGATACATAAGCGGAAAGTACGTCGAGATAAAGCCCAAGGTGAAGATATTCTTCGGCGGAGGATCGCTAAATAAGCTCTCTATGATCACGCCGGATTCGCAGGTCGTCTTCAGCACGAACAACCGGTGTGAGATAAGCGTCCGGGCGCTCGGCGACATCAGCGGAGACGGAAGGGATGACATGGGCATTCATGTGATCGAGAAAGACCGTTACGGAAAGGTCCTGGCCAACAGGGTTCACCTCTTCACGGGAAGATCGGTATGGATGGACGGCTATCAGATGTCGACGAACATCGGCGTGGCTTCGAGCGCCGTGATTGACCTCTCCGGCTTCGGGAGCGTGATCTGGGATGACCCGCTTCATGATCCCCGGACGGGCGACATCGACAACGACGGCTTCTTCGACTTCAAGGTCACGGCCCAGAGCGGGGACGAGCGGAACGTCTACTTCTTCTTCGGCAGGGACAGGTTCTCACAGACCGGCTGGAAGCTGAATCTCGACGATGCGGACGTGATATGGACGTTTGATGCGGATTGAAGCAGAGGCTGAGAAGCTAGAGGCTAGAGGCAGAGATGAAGAGACAGCTGCACAGGTTGATGGCGGGTGCGCTGGCGGCGATTATGGCCGCGGCGGCCCTGTGCGGCTGCGGCGGAGGAGCCGGCTTCGAGGACCCCGCGGGCATCGAGGGAGTGAGGGTCACCATAAGCGGCGGCTCGGGATCGAGGATAGGCATCGCTTCGCAGTTCAAGGATTTCAGCGGGAGCATGGACGCGATGGCAGGGACCTGCGCCATCACGTATTCGCCCGCGACCGACGTGAACGGAGTTCCTGTCGTGGAGCTCACCGATGACGGCTGGGAGGCGAGCTGCATCGCCGCCGGCAAGAGCCCCAACAAGTGCATAGCCTGCAGGACGATCGTGGACATCACCGGCTCGCGCTGCACCGCGCACTGCGAGGGCATGGTGCCCAACTCCCCGATCTACGAGGAAGACAGCGTGCTCATGCAGCTGCACTTCTACACCGAGTTTCTCACCCTCTACAGCAGCGACCCGGCCGAGACCCTCTTCCGCCAGGACGGACTGCGCGCAAATGTCACGGGCGAGCCGTGGCTCGAGGCGGACGCGGGGCTGGACGACCTCATTGACGCGGGCGGCGCAAGCTACGTGATATGCGACGGCACGGGCGGCACGATGAGCATGACCGCGGCCGATCCCTTCTCCGCAGACCCGCTAAACCGCGATTTCATAGACCCGGTATCGGGGCTGGACGACAGGACATGGAGGAAGAACTTCACGACCGCGGGGCTGGGCAACGGCTACTGCGTCGTCGAGACGGTGATCGACGCCGGGGTGAGGCTCGAGGGTGTGTCGGGCGGCGGCAGCGCGATCTTCACGCGCGACCCGATAATGCTTAACTCGACGTGGTGCAACGACCGCTATTCGTGCCAGGCCCTCGGATCGTCGGGCACGTGGGACGCGGATCAAATGGTCTTCAGGGACGCGGACGCGGTTGAGTTCTTCGACTCATCCGTGGGCGTCGACATATCGAGCATAACCGGCCACTACCCGCACGACATGAACGGCTATCAGGTCAACGAGGCGAACATAAGGCTCATGGCGCTGGAGCTCGCGGAGGGGCAGTCGCAGCCCGAGCTTCTGAATCTCGGCTACGCCAAGCCGCCCGACTCCTATTTCCACTTCGACGTCGAGTCGCCGCACAGCTACCAGATGCAGGGGATGGCGCTCATCATGACGAACCAGGTGACGACCGACAACCTGAGGCAGGACGAGCCGGTGGTGCTCTTCTTCACGCCGGTCTGCGCGCTGAGCGACGAGTTCTACAGCGAGGCTGCGATCGACGCATGCTACGACGTGACCGCCGAGAGCAACGTCGATCGGGATGTCTCCTCCGGCGCGCTGAATCTGTCCAGGGCCGCGTCGGGCTCGGCCTCGTTCGACATGAGAAAGCCGGTCAGCGAGGCTGCCGTGTACCAGGCCGAGCTGGATCTGCGAGTGGACGGGATGTCGCTCATGGGCGACTCGGTCATCGTCGCCATGGCCAACGCCGACGGCGAGGGCTACTACGTGGACCTCAACATGCACGAGGAGTGGAAGGGCTACGCCCTCACCTGCACCACTTACGTGCTTGAGATGATCGGCGGGAACCTCACCTGCATACAGTACTACACGCTGGACTGCTCCGCCGGGGTGGGGGAGCCGATAACGCTGAGGCTGGAGCCCTACTCCGGCTGGTACAAGGCGAGCGTGAAGCTGGGTGCGGGCGAGTTCCAGACCATAGCCGACAACCTCTACAACAAGTACTATACGGATCTCTATCTCCACGCGACCGCGGCGGTCGCGGACGGCAGCTCCATGCAGGTTGATCTGGAGAGGCTCGGCGCCATAGGTCTCACCGGCCGCGACGACGCGGTGGGCCCCAGCGGCATAGACTCCACCGGCTATATGCTCGAGCCGCTCCCTGTGTGGTGACCCAGCCAAGACAGAAAACCACCGAAGGGGTCAAGTCTTGACATTGGACAGCTTTGAGGTCCGTGAACGATAAGGCTTAACACTTCGATATTACTAACGAATAGCAGAAAAACTGAAACGAAGGGGTCAAGTCTTGACATTGGACAACTTCCAAAAGCTGTCCATTGTCAAGACTTGACCCCTTCGATGACCTTCGATATTTTACGGGTTCAAAAGGAGGTTCATATCAGAGGCCGCATCGTCTCCATATCGCTTTTGATCCTGTCCTTCGTTTCCATCTCCGGCGCTGTCCATGCGGGGAAGCTCGACCTCGCCCTGAGGATGGCGCTTCAGAGCCCCTCGGCCGCCAAGGGCATGCTCATGAAATCGGTCGCTGCGCCGGACGGGAGAGTGCTCGCCGAGGTGCTGATCAAAAGCTCCGACCGGCAGGGGACCGAGCTCGCCGTGACGGAGGCCGGCGGCAGCGTCCGCGCGCATGTGGGCGACATAATGACCGCGCGCCTCCCCCTCGCGGCCGTAGAGGGGATCGCGGCGAGGCCCGAGGTCCTCTCGGTCGAGGCGTCCAAGAGGCTCCGCCTCCTCATGGACACCGCGCGCTCGTCGGACAACACCAACGTGGCCGTTGTGCAGGAGGCAGGCTACGACGGGGCGGACGTGGTGGTGGGCCTCATCGACTCAGGGCTCGACTACTCGCGCTCCGACTTCAGGGACCCGGACGGCCGCACCAGGGTCCAGTACCTTCGCTTCCAGTCGGTCTCGAGCGACGGCACCATGACCGTCACCCAGTGCGCGAACGACTACATCGAGGACGGCGCGTGCCCGATCGCCGCGAACAACGACGCAGCGATCGGCCACGGGACGCACGTGACCGGGATAGCGGCGGGCAATGACGCCGTCTACAAGGGTGTTGCCCCGGCCGCGGACATAATGATGGTGCGCAACGACTTCAACGACGACATCAACGAGGGCGGGCCGACCAGCGGGACGTTCTCGGGCGGGGTGATCGACGGGGTCGTGGAGATATTCAAGAAGTCGGACATCCTCGACAAGGCGGCGGTGGTGAACATCTCGCAGGGCACCCACATCGGCGCCCACGACGACACATCGCTGCTCGAGCAGAGCCTCAACTCCGCTGTGGCGGGCGAGTATGCCGAGGGCGGGAAGGACTACGGCAGGGCCATCGTGGCGGCCGCCGGCAACGAGCACACGGTGGCGGCGGCGCTTGCGAACGCGGGGCTTGGCGCGTTCGACGGGGGAATACACGCGAACGTGAACGTGCCGAACGGGGGGTCCCACGGCTGGAGGCTCTGGATCGTTGACGCCGCGGGGCTGGCGGTCCCGTACCTGGCGGTGGACGCGTGGTTCGGCGCCGGCCAGGGCTTCAACTGCAAAGTGGCCGCGAACGCCTACCGCTACTCCGACGTCTTCGGCGCGAGCTTCGGCATCCCGCCGCTCCCGCCCAAGACCGACGCGGCGAGGATCGCGATACAGGACACGCCGCTCTCCTCCGACATGGAAGAGACGGCGGGGGACGCGGTCGCGGAGATGGCCATGGCCACCGATTCCTCGGACCCGAACAACTCCAGGCCCAGGGCGCTGATCCTCTACGGGCCGGCCGACGGCGCGGAGTGGGACGACCTCTCGGTGACGGGGGCTGGGAACAGCTCCTATTTCCTGGACGTGATCGTGAGGGCGGCCGGCGGGACCTGCACCGGAGACATCTGGATCGAGGGCGGCGGCACCTACGTCAACTTCATGGGCGGCATCACGGGCGGGGGCTACGACGTGGCCTCTGGAACGAACGGCGCCGCCTATTCGAGCAGGGACGGGAACAACGACTCCACCGTCTGCATCCCGGGCACCGCGTCGGGCGTGATCACCGCGGGCGCGTATCTGCAGACCAAGCCCGGTGCGGGGTGCCCCAGCTCGTCGTGCTGGACCGACCGCACCGGCGCGCAGCACGACGCGACCGACATAGGCGCACCCGATGCGGAGGCGGCGCAGATAAGCGGCGGCACGGTGCAGGAGCGCTCCCCCTTCTCGAGCATCGGCCCGCCCGCGTACTCGTACTCGGGCCGCAAGCCGGACATCCTGGCGCCGGGCGATCCGATAATCTCCGTGCTGCCCACGGGCTTGAGTTTGAACGATGCGCTGCTGGTCGCCACGCCGCACTACAAGAGCCAGGGGACCTCTCAGGCGAGCCCGCACGCGGCCGGCGTCGTGGCGCTGATCCTGCAGAGGAACAACACCCTCACGGCGGCCGATTTGAAGAAAGCGCTCACCGAGACCGCCACAAAGGCGGCCAGCCACAACAACAGGGACGGTTTCGGAAATATCAAGGCGGCAGCGGCGATCGCCTACGTCCCCGCCGACGCGTCCGGGTACAGCGGCAGGGGAAACCTCAACCAGGGGGACCTCGACGACGGCGGGGGCGGAGGGGGGTGCTTCCACACGATCGCGCCCGCCGCCGCCTCGCACTCGCTGCCGCAGCTTCTGCCGGTGCTGGCCGCCCTGGCCATCATCGCAACCAGACGACGAAGGGGTCAAGTCTTGACATTGGACAGCTTTGAGGTCCGTGAACGATAGGGCTTAACACTTTGATATTACTAACGAATAGCAGAAAAACCGAAGTGAAGGGGTCAAGTCTTGACAATGGACAGCTCTTGAAAGCTGTCCATTGTCAAGACTTGACCCCTTTGGCCGAGTGTGGGCAGGTGGAGGGCGTATGGCGAGGCCGCTTCGTATAGAATATCCAGGCGCCTGGTACCACGTTATGAACCGCGGCGCAGCGCGCTGCGCCGTGTTCACCGCGGATAAGGATCGCCGCAGCTTTCTGGAGCTGCTCGGCGACATACGCGAGATGTGGAAGGTGGAGATCCACGCATATTGCCTGATGGGCAATCATTATCACCTGCTTATCCATACTCCGGAATGCAACCTGTCGCGCGCCATGCGGCATGTGGACGGCGTCTATACACAATTCTACAACAAGGCGCACGGCCGCGACGGGCAGCTCTTCCGCGGCCGCTTCAAGTCCATCGTCGTCGACAGGGACGAATATCTCCTGGAGCTTGTGCGCTATATACATTTCAACCCCGTTAAGGATGGGCTGGCCCGCTCCCCCTCTCAGTACCCATGGTCCAGCCACAGGCAGTATCTCAATCTGGCGAAGAAGCCCGATTGGCTTGAAGTGGACGAGGTGCTCTCGCATTTCGGCAAAGTGCGCAAGCGTGCGGCAGAGGAGCTGGACCGGTTCGTGCGGGCCGGAGTTCCCGGGAATATCGATGAGAGGATGAATGCGCAGAGGCTACCGAGCGTGCTCGGCTCCGATGTCTTCAGGGACTGGATCAGATATAATTTTGTGGAGCGACTGAAGGGGCACAAGGACATTCCGGAGGCGCGGCGAGAGCTCAGAAAAGTGGTGTCGCTCAAGGAAGTCCTCAGGACGGTGAGCAACGTCTTCGACGTGCAGCCGAAGGAGATCGCCGGCAGAGGCAGTGGCCGGCGCAACGACGCGCGGGCCGCGGCGGTCTATCTCATGCGCAGACACCTGGGCGCCGGGTATCGCGAGATCGGCGAGGCCATGGGCGGCATGAGCGATCAGGCTGTGGCAAAGGCGATCGCACGGATAAGATCGAAGCTGGAGAATGAGGAGGATCTTTGCGAGAGAATCGAGGCCTGCTGCCGCGACCTGTCTCTTGTCAAGACTTGACCCCTATGAAATCGGGATTCGTGGCGATCATCGGCAGGCCGAACGTGGGCAAGTCCACGCTCGTCAACGCGATCCTGCGGGAGCAGCTCGCCATCGTCACGCCCAAGGAGCAGACCACTAGGCACCGCATCATCGGCATACTCAACGCCGAGGGATCGCAGATCGTCTTCCTGGACACGCCCGGCTTCCACCGCTCGCGCAAGCCGCTCAACAGGGCGATGAACGAGATCGTGAGCGCGGTGATGGACGACGCGGACGTGGTCTGCCTCTTGGTGGACGCGGCGTCGCGCGATCACGCGATCGAGCGCGAGCTGTTCGGCCGCATCGGCGCGGACCGCTGCGTGGTTGTGGCCAACAAGTCAGATCTCGTCGAGAGGTCGGGTTTCGAGGCGGCGGCGCTGAAGTTCCGCGACGAGTGGGGCGCCAGGGAGATGGTGTTCGTCTCGGCGCTCCGCGGCGACGGGGTGCCGGAGCTCGTCGAGGCGATAAGGGAGAGGCTGCCCGAGGGGGAGCCTCTCTATCCCACGGACAGCTACACCGCTCACCCGGTCCGGTTCCTCGCCGCTGAGATCATCCGCAAGCAGCTCTTTTTGCAGATGCACGAGGAGATACCCTACTCCGCGGCGGTGGAGATCGAGGAGTTCCGCGACCCGAGGGCCGAGGGGGAGCTGACGCGCATAGTCGCGGCGATCGTCGTGGAGCGCGAGTCGCAGAAGGGGATGGTGATCGGCAAGGGCGGGTCGCGCATAAAGGAGATCGGCACGCGCGCGCGCAAGGAGATAGAGGAGCTCGTGGGCGGCAGGGTCTTCCTCGACCTCTCGGTTCGCGTGGTCCGCGACTGGACGAAGGACCCTGAGAGCATAAAGAAGCTGGGATATGAAGGGGTCAAGTCTTGACAATGGACAGCTTCAAGGTCTACGCGTATAAGGACTTAATAATATGATATCATTAATAAAGAAGAATAAGTCGGAGATGGAGGGGTCAGGTCTAGACAATAGACAACTTCCAAAAGCTGTCCGTTGTCAAGACTTGACCCCTTCTTTTCTGCTTTTTCTTATCGCGATCGCACTGGTCGGGAATGCGGGGGATGTGTGCGCGAAGGGGCCGGAGGCCGGGCGCTCCGCGCAGGGATCCATCAGATACGCGTGGGCCGGCCCCTCGATCGACGGCGCGCTCTGGGGCATGGCGCAGGGCGACGTCGACGGCGACGGCGCCGTCGAGACCGTGCTGCTCGCGCGCCGCCGCATCCTGGTGGGCAGGATCGGCGACGCCGGCTTCGAGCAGGCGTTCGAGTGCCGCTGGGGGCCGGCAGCGGACGCGGCGCGGGTCTCGCTCGTCGACCTCGACGGCGACGCGCGCCTCGAGGCCGCGATCTCCGCGGTCGAGGAGGGGATGCCCTCTTCGCTCGTCCTCGGGATCGACATGGCCGCGCGCTCCTGCAGCGAGATCGCCACGCGGGTGCGGCGGTCGCTGCGCGCGGTCGAGCTGTTCGACGACGCCGGCGCGCCGCGCAGGGCGCTCGCGGGCCAGGGCTGGAGCCCGGCCGAGTTCTTCTCCGGCGCGGTGCGAGAGCTCGCCCTCTCGAAGGGGAAGCTCGCGCCCGGCCCCAGGATCTCTCTCCCGCGCCACACCGGCCTCTTCCAGTTCGCCATGCTCCCGCCGCGCGACGGCGCCGAGCGCTGCGCGGTCCTGCGCGGCCCCGCTCACATGGAGGTCCACGCCGCGGCGGGCAGGGGGAGGTGGAAGAGGGTGTGGCGATCGGGCGAGCGGCTCGGCGGGAGCGCCAACTTCCTCCCCGCCGAGCAGAGGCCGGCGCTGGATCAGGTCGCAAGCGAGCTCGCGGTCTTCGACATGTCGCCGGTGGCGCTCGGCGACTCGATCCTCGCCGTGAAGGCGGACATGCCCGCCCACGACATAGTCGGCACCGCGCCGTACGTGAGGGGCGCGGAGGCGGTGGAGTTCGCGCCCGACCCGGCCCTCGGCTATGTGGAGGGGCGCCGCACGCAGTGGATATCCGGCGCCGCGGTGGAGCTCATGGCCGATCCGGCGGGGCTGACCATGCTCGTGCAGGAGAGCGCCGGCGCCTTCGGAACGCCTGATTCCACCCGTCCGTTTCGATTCGACCTCTGACAAAGGATCCGACAAAGACGAAGGGGTCAGTGGGCGCGGATCGGCATGCCCCTCATGTCGCCCTTCAGATCGCCCGCGTCGCCCGTCGCAAGGACGGTTTCGATGTTCGGGAAGCCGGTCACTATCACCCGTCCCTTGCCCTCGTCTCTCCCCGGCTCGCCCATCATGACGCCCGGCCCGTTCATGTTGCTCGTGTACGCCAGGGCCGTTCCCAGTCCCAGGCCGGACTCTGTTCCGTATCTGAACTTTTTCTTGGACATCTGGGGCGCGCCCTCCACGATGAAGACGGCGCCTTTCCCCGCTTTGTATGACGGAGCGCCGACGAGCACGTCCTGCTTCCCGTCCCCGCTCATGTCCGGCACCGCAACGACCGTGAACCCGAACAGGCCCATGTCGGCGTCTGTGGCCGGCCATGTCGCTTTGGCGTAGTACGGCGAAGCGGACATGTTGTCGCTCAGCTGGTAGAGATAGACCGCGCCCCTGCCTGCGGCTCCGGGCGCACCCGCTATCAGGTCCGTCCGGCGGTCTGAGCCGAGATCCTCAATCGGCGCGATGGAAAATCCCAAGGCGTCTCCGGCCGCCTCGCCGTAGAATTCTGTGACGCGCGCGAGCTCCGCGCCCCTGTGGATCGATACGCGGCCCTGCCCCGGCTTTAGCGGCCCGTAGCTCGGGGAGCCGATCGCCAGATCGGTCGAGCCGTCCCCGTCGCTGTCGTCGAGGCACGCCAGCGCGGACCCGAACTTGAGCTGGGACCCCGTGCCGTGTCCGTCGAGCTTCGTCCCCAGCTTCGGATAGGGCAGTCCGCCCATCATCACGACGACCCTCCCCTTGTACATCGGGTACTCCGGGGCCCCTGCGACCACGTCGCTCAATCCGTCGCCGTCGAGGTCGCAGCCTGCCACCGCCTGTCCGAGCTTCGCGCCCGCGGCACCGGAATAGACGTATCCGGCCAGATCGAGGTCGGGGCCGCGGTAGAGGTAGAACTTGCCCATGTCGCTCTTGTCGTTCTTATCGAAGCCCGGGGCGCCCACTGCCACGTCCTCGTAGCCGTCCCCGTTGATATCGCCGGCGAAGTCGACCGCGTGGCCGAACCTGTCGCCCTTGTTCTCGCCCTCCCTGCTGACTCCGGCGAAGGTCCCCTGGTTGAGGGGTTTGCCTCCGTAGAACCAGACCCTGCCCCTGTCGCTGTCGTGACCGGTCTCGCTCACGATTGCGTCCGCATATCCGTCGCCGTCTATGTCGCCCTTGACCATGGTCGTGAAGCTGTGGTCGGAGCCCGCGATCTGCATCGAGTAGAGGGTGGCGTGCTTCAGGTTGCGGACCAGGGTGAAGCGCGCCTCGTCGTTTGCCGCGCTCCACTCGAACGCGCCGGACACGATGTTCGCCGCCGCGTCCTTGAGCCCGAAGTCCGACTCGAACTGGGAGCGCTCCTCGTCGGACAGCGCCCTCGAGAGCTTAGCCCTGACGGATACGCGCAGCGGTATGGGCCTGTCGCTGAGTTCGAGCTCGGTGCCGTCCAGCCTCACGAGCCTGAGCTCCTGGAGTGCGTAGCCCGGTTCATCAGGCAGGGGAACCGGGGGGGCCTCCTCCTCGCCTTCCTCCGCAATCGGGACCCCCTCGTCGCCCTGGCTCGGGGGCGGCTGTTCGTCGATCGCGAACCACGTCGCGACCTCCTCCGCATCAACGTCGGCCATGTCCGCCTTGTGACAGCCTGCGAACGCAAGGGAGATGATGAAGCACAGACAGATAAGGATGATCGGCAGGGATCTCTTCATATAATTCCTCCGTTTTTTCCACCAATCCTCAAGACCTGCATTAAACATGCCAGGGAACAGTTTGAGATATTGTTGTCTAACTGTGCGTAATTTAAAAATTTATCTAACCTGAAACGCCATCCCTTCGCTATCATTCCGATAAATTCGTCGTTTGAATTTCGTTCATGCCCGCCACGCGCCTGCATGGCCATAGTTATAACGGATATCAATCGGTTACAATCGAATTCTCGAGCGGGTCAAAGGCCTTGCGAAAACCCATCTCTTATGACATATCCGCACTCCATTTTTTAAGCTGCGCGGACAGGAAATCATCACGGCGGGATAGCTCAGCCCCGGCGCTGCGTGCTTTTTCCGGAGGAAAAACACGGGCAGCGCCGAGGGTCCTCGGTCCGGCAAATGATTTTTTTCTTGAAAAAATCATGCCGGACCGGGAATGGTGAGAGCGAGCAAGTCAATACGGCGGGATAGCTCAGATGGTGAGAGCGAGGGATTCATAACCCCTAGGTCGACGGTTCGATCCCGTCTCCCGCCACAAACACACGGCCCAGCGGGTCAGTATCAAAACGCTGGGCCGCTGTCTTTAGCGGCCCGGCAGTTATCAAACCCTTGTGAATTCAGGTGAATATGATAGTGGAGCCGCCCATGACGAACATCACCTCAAATCCCGCGACGTCGTTCAACCCCCGGGGCCGCGGGCCCTCGGTGCACAGGACCGCCTTCGTGCACCCCATGGCCTGCGTGATTGGCGACGTGATCGTCGGCGCGAACGTCATGGTGGCGCCGTTCGCCTCGCTGCGCGCCGACGAGGGCACGCCGTTTCACATCGGGGCCGGCTCCAACGTGCAGGACGGCGTCGTGATCCACGCGCTGGAGAGCACGGGCAGCCACGCTGAGAAGAACACCTGCGAGGTCCACGGCAAGCGCTACTCCGTCTACATAGGGGAGCGCGTTTCACTGGCTCACCAGTGTCAGATACACGGGCCGTGCCTCATAGAGGACGACTGCTTCGTGGGGATGGGGTCCTTCGTCTTCAGGTCGAGCCTGGGCCGCGGCTCGGTGATCGAGCCGGGCGCCATGGTGATGGGGGTAGTGGTGCCCTCAGGTCGCTACGTGCCTGCGGGCGCGGTGCTCAGGGAACAGGGAAGGGCCGACGATCTGCCGAAGATAGACGCAGCCTATCCGCTCCGCTCGCTCAACGCGGAGGTCGTGAGGGTAAACATCGAGCTCGCCCGGGCATACAACTCGCAGCGCACAAGCGACCTCTGATACGGTTTCTTCAGGTTCGCCGCCCTGCGATTCACGAGTCACGAGTTACGAGTCACGAGTTACGAGTCACGAGTTACGAGTCACGAGTCACTAGTCACTAGTCACGGCATCTATGAAACCTATCGTCGCCATAGTCGGCCGGCCGAACGTGGGCAAGTCGAGGTTCTTCAACCGCCTGGTCGGATCCACCAGGGCGATCGTGGCCGACGAGCCCGGGATCACCCGCGACCGCCACTACGCGGATGCGGAGTGGGCGGGCCGCGCCTACATCGCGGTCGACACCGGCGGGCTCGACCTCGATCCGGCCGCCGACCTCGAGCACGAGATATCAAGGCAGAGCCTGCGCGCCATAGAGGAGGCGGACGCTGTGATCTGCCTCTTCGACGGCCAGCACCCGCCGACGTCCGACGATCGCGAGATAGTGGGGAAGCTTCGGTCTGTGCGCAAGCCTGTGCTCTTCGCGGTCAACAAGATCGACGAGGCTTCGCATGAGGCGATGCTCGCGCAGTATCACGAGCTCGGGGCGGGCGATCTCTTCCCGGTCTCCTCCGAGCACGGCAGGGGGGTGGACGACCTGCTGGACGCGCTCTTCTTGCGCCTCGCCCCGGCGGAGGCGCAGGCGGAGGAGGCGGCCGGGCACCCGAGGATCGCGGTGGTGGGGCGGCCGAACGTGGGCAAGTCCACGCTGGTGAACCGCCTCGCGGGCGAGCCGAGGGTGGTGGTCCACGAGGTGGCGGGCACCACGCGCGACTCGATAGACGTGAAGATCGACTTCGCGGGCCGCACCTTCGTCCTCATCGACACCGCGGGCGTCAAGCGCCGCTGGGGAGTCTCCGATCGGGTCGAGAAGTTCACGGCCATGCGCAGCCTGCGCACGGTGGACAGGGCGGACGTGGTGCTGCAGCTCATCGACGGCAGGGAGGGCTACACCCGCCAGGACGCCCACCTCACCGGCTTCATAGTCGAGGAGGGCAAGGGCGCTGTGCTGCTCGTGAACAAGTGGGACGAGGTCTCGATCGACTGGGACGAATACGCGGAGGGGCTCAGGCGCGGGCTCGGGCAGATGGGCGGAATCCCGATGCTGCCGATCTCGGCGAAGACCGGACTGAATTGTTTGGCGATCTTCGACCGGATCGCGGCGGTGGAGAGGGTGCTCTCGGCGAAGCTCTCGACCTCGGCGCTCAACAGGATACTGGAGGAGGCGCTCGCCGCCCACCACATGCCGGTCCACAGGGGCAGGCAGGTCAAGATCTACTACGGCACGCAGGTGGGGACCCGGCCGCCCACCTTCGCGCTGTTCTCCAACTATCCCGCGGCGGTCCCGTACTCCTACAGGCGCTACATAATAAACAGGCTCAAGTCCGCGATGGGGGCGGAGGGGGTCCCGGTCCGCATCGTGATGAAGAGGAAGTGAGGGGGGATGAGATTCATCGTGAGGCTCGTCAGGTCATTCGTAGCGGACAACTGTTTCGTGATGGCGGAGAGCATCTCCTTCTGCGCGCTGCTCGCGGTGATCCCGATCGCGATGTTCATGGTGTCCATAGCGGGATACTTCCTCGGCGCCTCGAACGAGGCGTTCCAGCGGATAGTGGAGGTGGCCGGCGACGTGCTCCCCGTGGGGCGCGAGATCTTCGTCGCCAACCTCCAGTCGGTACTCGACCAGCGCGCCTCGCTGGGGGTCGTGTCGATCTTCATACTGGTGTTCGTCTCCACGATACTCGTGGGCTCCATCGAGCGCGCCCTCGACCTCGTCTTCAAGACGCAGACCAGGCGCAACTTCTTCCACTCGAGGCTGCTCGCCATCGCGCTGATCTTCTGGGTCACGCTGCTTCTGTCGCTGCCCACGATGGCGCGCATACTCGAGGGGCTTCTCGATAGGTACGGGTTCGGCTTCCCTCTCTCCGGGCTCATGAGCGGCAGGGGCTATTTCTTCCTCGTTGCGTTTCTGGCGTATCTGATGATGATCGTCATCGTGCCGAACCGCAAGGTGTACGTGAGGTACGCGCTTGTCGGCGGCGCGTTCTTCTCCGTCGGGCTCGGCGCGGCCAAGTGGCTCTTCATCGCGTACATGTCGTTCTCCATGCAGCGCTACAACATCGTGTACGGGTCGCTGGCCGCGGCGGTCCTCTTCGTGATCTGGATCTACTATCTGTCCATGCTCATGCTCGTGTCCGCCGAGCTGGTCGCCGCGGTCCAGGAGAGGCGCATCTTCCATCGCAAAAAGGGGGAGGCCCGATAAAAGTAGCTGTAAAGTCAATTGGTTACAGCTTGACATAATAGGGGCCCTCTGCTACTCGGCAGGGACGAATTTCCATCCGGAGGTGTACCATAGCTACTTACAAGAGACTCCCGAGGGGCAAACACAGGCCGCACGACGAGTTCAGGGACTGGGGCGTGCACGCGATGCTCTGGATAAAGGCGCACTGGGTCTCCGCGGTCGAGCTCGTCGCCGTGGGGCTTCTGGTGGTCGCCGTCATGGTCGGCGCCGACGCTTACGGCAGGCGCCGCGCGCGATCGGGCGCGGAGGCCATGTTCGGGGTCGAGGCAAAGTCCCCGGCCTCGGAGGCGAGGCTCGCCGGCCTCGAGCGAGTGGCGGACGACTATTCCCGCTACTTCGCCGGCAAGAGGGCGATGATGGAGCTTGGCGGCAGGCTCCTCGCCGAGGGGAGGACCGCCGAGGCAAAGCGGCAGTTCGCGAAGCTCGCCGACGGGTCGCGAAGCCAGGCGGTGCTGCGAATAGCGGCCCTGCACAGGCTCGCCGAGACCAGGCTCGCCGAGGGCGACCCCGCCGCCGCGGCCGAGGCCTACCGCAAGGCGGCCGCCGACCCGGGCAACCTGATACCGAAGACGAGCGAGCTGATGGCGGCCGCATGCCTCGAGAGGGCGGGCGACTTTCAGGGCGCCGCCGAGCTCTACAGGATCATAATCGACGGCGCGGGCGAGGATGACAGGCTCGTCCGGGCCCGGAGCGAGGAGCGCCTGCTATGGCTTGCCGCGAACGGAAGGATATGAGGCCGGCCCTCGCGCTGGCCGCGCTTGCGCTCGTCGCGGCGGTCGCGATGCCGTCCGTCGCGCGCGCCTACCGCCAGCCCCCGAAGCGGCACTTCACGAGCGCGGAGTCGATGCGCAGGAACGAGGCGCTCAGGCGCTACGGCCGCCGGAGCGAAGCGTCCCGGCGCTGGAAGGTGAACAGGGACAGGATCTCGAGCCTCAAGAAGTCCTCCTTCTGGAACAAGAGGCCCTACCAGTTCTCCACCCCGCTCGTCGCGGACGGGAAGATCTTCATAGGGGCCGACGCGGGCAGGTTCTACGCCTTCGAGCTCCCCAGGGCGAAGAAGCTGTGGGAGCACAGGACCGAGGGGCCGATACAGTCGCAGGCCGCATACTCCGCGGGCAGCGTCTTCGTGGGCGACGCGAAGGGGGTGTTCTACTGCCTGGGCGCGGGGGACGGCTCCCTGCGATGGAGCGCGAAGCTCGACACCGAGATCATGGCGGCGCCGCTGGCGCACGACGGCAGGGTCTATGTCTCCACCATGTCCGGCAGGCTCTACGCGCTCGACCAGGCGACCGGCTCCGAATTCTGGCACACGGGCCCCATGGACCGCGAGTTCGGCTTCTCGGTCCGCAGGGCGGCCGCGCCTGCGCACGCGGGAGGGCTCATATACCAGGGGACCGCGACCGGCGACCTGAGGGCGGTGCGCGACTCCGACGGATCGGTCGCGTGGGTGAGAAGGCTCGGCGACTTGAGGGAGATGGTCTACGACGTGGACAGCACGCCGCTCCTCCGGGGCGGGATGCTCTACGCCGCCTCTGCGGACGGCTCGCTCTACGCGATGGACCCGGCAAGCGGCGCGGTCGAGTGGATGAACGAGGCGGGCGGCGCGAGCGACGTGCATGCGCACGGGGGGACCCTCTACAGCACCGGCCGCGGCAGCCTCTACTCGCTCGACCCCTCCACCGGGATGATCCGGTGGCAGCAGGACCTGGAGAAGCCGGCGCTCTCCTCTCCGGCCGCCGGCCCCGGCTACGTCGCCGTGGTCTCGACCACCGACAAGATATTCGTGATCGAGGAGGAGACGGGCGACGTGGCGTACGAGCGCTTCATCAAGAAGGGGAGCCTGGGTGACCCGTTCGTGGACGGGGACATGCTCTACGTGCTTTCGAACTCCGGCAAGCTCTACTCCTTCAAGGTGGAGCGGAGGCAGCCGAAGGGGAAAAAGTAGGCCAAATGGGTTGCCAGATCGAACCATCTTTGGTAAATTCCTAATAATTTCTTATCTCTGCATCGTGTCCGGGGGAGGCATGACACCGATCCGCAGGATCTTTCTCGTCGCGGCAGCAATCATGGCGGTCCTCGTCCCGCACGGGGTCTCGCGCGCGGACAGCCGGCACTTCAACTCCATGTTCTTCCGGCCAGCGACCGGCCGCAACGCCTACCTCATGCTCTACGACACCGAGACGCTCAAGACCCTCCAGTTCGACGCGGGGCTCTACTTCGATTACGCCTACAGCCCGCTGGACGTGAGGATCGGCACCCAGCCCACGCAGAAGGTCATAGACAACATGTTCGCGGCCCACGTGCTCGGCGCGATCGGCGCGCTCGACTTTCTGCAGTTCGGCGTCGACCTCCCCATAGTAATGGTCAACACCCTGCTCGACCCCTACACCGCGGGCGCGACCAGGCAGAACTTCATGGACCTGGGCGACCTGAGGCTCGAGGCCAAGGCCAGGGTGCTCGACGCGTGCCGCAAGCACATCGGGCTCGCGTTCGTCCCGTTCATCACCTTCCCGACCGGCCGCTCGTCCCACTTCGTGGGCGAGCCGGGGATCACCGGCGGGCTCGTGGTCGCGCTCGACGGCAGGATCCACCCGAGGTTCGGGATGACCTTGAACCTCGGCTACCAGGGGGGCCGCAAGACCACGGCCGCGAACGTGGAGCTGCAGCACAAGTTCCTCGTGGGGCTGGGCGCGGAGGGCAACTTCGACCACGGCGTGGACGCCTTCGCCGAGATCAACGCCGAGGGGGACCTCTCCAACCTCTTCGGCGACGTGGACACCAACCCCACGGAGGCCATGGCGGGGGCGCGCTGGAACATAAAGCAGACCGGCGTGAGCCTGCACGCCGGCTTCGGCACCTGCCTCGTATGCGGGGTGAAGGGCGCGCGCTTCCGCTCGGTCGTTGGCGCGAAGTACAGGCTCATGACGCCCAAATACAAGGGCAGGGAGATGCTGGTGGGGCCGCTGTGCTCCCCCGCATACGCCGGGTTCTCGAAGGGCCGGCTCTACGCCCTGGCGAAGGAGTGCCCGCCGAACCCCGAGGACTGGAAAGAGGGGGTGCACGACGACGCGTGCCCCAAGTACTACGAGCTCAAGGAGCTGGCGACCCTGGTGCTGCGCTGCCCCGCCAAAGCCGAGGACTTCGATTCGCGCTACCACGACCAGGCCTGCCCCAAGGTGTTCGACCTCACGGAGCTCTACTCGCCCGAGGAGGTCCGCAACATAGTGGCGTTGGGACTGGCCGAGATGAGCCTCGTCTGCCCCGACGACCCGGCGAACTTCAACGCGCAGATACACGACCAGGCCTGCCCCAAGTACTACGACTTCGAGGAGACGAGGGAGCTCGCCCGCCTCTGCCCGCCCGCCGACGCCTTCCGCACCGGCGTGGACGACCCGGCGTGCCCCAAGTACTACGACCTCCTCGACACCTACGGCGCGGTCGACTGGTCGCAGGTCGACGAGCTGGCCGGGCTGGAGCGCGGGCGGTACGGCGGCATACGCGGGGGCGAGATCGAGACGCTCACGCCGGTCTACTTCGACTTCGGCCTCTCGAACCTCAGGCAGGACGCGGTCCCCGGCATCATGGAGGTCATACGCACGATCAACGCCACTCCGTGGATCACCGTGGTGAAGGTGGGCGGGCACGCGGACGCGATCGGCACCGCGGCGGCGAACGAGCGGCTGTCCATGGCGCGCTGCAGGACGGTGATCGAGTACATGCGCTCGCACGGGGTGCGGCCCGGCGTGGACCTCGTCCCCGTGGCATACGGCTCCCAGAGGCCCGCCGCGTCGAACGAGACCGAGGAGGGCAGACGGCTCAACCGCAGGGTGGTCTTCACGATCACGAGCGCGCGCTACAACGGCGACATGCCGGAGGTCGTGCGGGCTGCTGGCCGGCCGCTCCCTGTCTATCAGGCGCCCGGCGTGACGCCCGAGCCGGTCCCCGCTCAACCTCAACCTCAGCCTCAGCCTCAACCTCAACCCGTCCCTTCGCAGCCGTTCTACCAGCCGGTGTACCAGCCTGTTTACACCCCGCCCGTCGCCCCGCCGGCACCTGTGCCTGCGCCTGCTCCCGCTCCCGCTCCCGCCGCTTTGCCCTCCGCAGGGGAGATCCCCGCGCCCGTCCCTTCGGGCCCGGTCATCACCGCTCCCTCTGCGCCGGACGAGGGCAGGACCGGAGACGTGGCCCCCGCGGAGCCTTCCCGTCGCTGGGCGCCGTAGCAAAAGCCCGCGAACTCCTTGACAATGCGGCCGAACCGGGTATAGGGTCCGCCAATGTTGGGCGACCGCATACAGGAAGGCCTCACCTTCGACGACATCCTGATCGTTCCCGCAGCCTCCGATTTCCTCCCCAGGGAAGCGGACATCTCCACAGGGCTCACCCGGAAGATCCGCCTCAATATACCGCTCCTGTCCGCCGCCATGGACACCGTGACCGAATCGGCCACCGCGATCGCCATGGCTCAGGAGGGGGGCATCGGGATCATCCACAAGAACTGGGCGCCCGAGGTCCAGGCCGCCGAGGTGCGCAGGGTCAAGAAGTTCGAGAGCGGCATGGTGGCGGAGCCGATAACGGTCTCGCCCGACAGGACCCTCAGCCAGCTCAAGGAGCTCTCCAGGCAGCACAACATCTCCGGATTCCCGGTGACTGAGGAGGGGAAGCTCGTCGGCATGGTGACCGGCCGCGACTTCAGGTTCGAGGAGGAGCCCACGCGGCTGGTCGCCGACATGATGACACCGCTTGAGAGGCTCGTCACCGCGCGGCAGGGGATCACGCTCTCCGACGCGCGCGACATGCTCAACGAGCACCGCGTCGAGAAGCTGCCCATCGTCGACGGCGACGGCAGGCTCATGGGACTCATCACCACGCGCGATCTGAAGAAGGCCAAGCTCTACCCGAGCGCGGCCAAGGACGCGCTCGGCAGGCTCAGGGTCGGCGCCGCGGTGGGGGTGGGCGATGCGGAGGCGGACCGCGCCCGCGCGCTGGTCGAGGCGGGCGTCGACGTCGTCGTCGTCGACACCGCGCACGGCCACTCGGCCGGGGTCGTCCGCATGGTGGGCAGGCTCAGGGCCGAGTTCCCCGGACTCGAGATCGTGGGCGGGAACATCGCCACCGCCGACGCTGCCAGGGCGCTGGCCGAGGCCGGGGCCTCAGCGGTGAAGGTCGGCGTGGGCCCGGGCTCGATCTGCACCACGCGCGTCGTGGCGGGCTGCGGGGTGCCGCAGGTCACCGCCATCGCGAACGTCGCCGCATACACGAGAAAGGCCGGCGTGCCCCTCATCGCGGACGGCGGGGTGAAGTTCTCGGGCGACGTGGTCAAGGCGCTGGCCGCGGGGGCGAGCAGCGTGATGATAGGCTCCATGTTCGCGGGCACCGACGAGTCGCCCGGCGAGGTGGTGCTCTACCAGGGGCGCAGCTACAAGGTCTACCGCGGCATGGGCTCCATCGAGGCCATGAAGAGGGGGAGCCGCGACCGCTACTTCCAGGGCGACGTCGACGACGCGGGCAAGCTCGTCCCCGAGGGCATCGAGGGCAGGGTCCCCTACCGCGGGAGGCTCCGTGACGTGGTCCACCAGATGATCGGGGGGCTGCGCTCCGGCATGGGCTACGCCGGCTGCCGGACCATCGACGACCTCTCCGAGAG
Source organism: Pseudomonadota bacterium (assembly GCA_016927275.1). Lineage (NCBI taxonomy): Bacteria > Pseudomonadati > Pseudomonadota > Pseudomonadota bacterium. Next base: position 6,072 of record JAFGMW010000004.1, on the reverse strand, counting down.
GACGAAGTTCATGCGCATCACGCCCGCAGGGCTTCGGGAGTCGCACGTGCACGGCGTGATCATCACCAAGGAAGCCCCCAACTACTCGCAGGAATAAAATGGATCCCAACAGAATCCTCATACTGGATTTCGGCTCGCAGTACACGCAGCTGATCGCGCGGCGGATCCGCGAGCAGCGGGTCTACTGCGAGATATGGCCCTGCACCCGGACGGCGGAGGAGGTGCGCGCCTTCGCGCCCAGGGGCATAGTCCTCTCCGGCTCCCCGTCGTCGGTCACCGATCCCGCCTCCCCGAGGCTCGACGGCTCGCTGCTGGCCCTCGGCGTGCCGGTGCTCGGCATCTGCTACGGCATGCAGTCCATGGCCCGGGCGCTCGGCGGCAGGGTGGCCGGCTCGCAGAGGCGCGAGTACGGCCATGCGGTGATCCAGGCGGAGGAGTCGCACCCGTTCCTCGAGGGGGTGAGATCCTGGCCCATGCCGGTGTGGATGAGCCACGGCGACAAGGTCGAGGAGCTCCCGCCGGGCTTCAGGGCCATCGCGCGGAGCGCCAACACCCCCTTCGCAGCGATGGCCGACGGGTCGGACCGGCTGATCGGGGTGCAGTTCCACCCCGAGGTCGCGCACACGCCCGAGGGGGCGATACTGCTCAGGAACTTCGTGATCGGCATCTGCGGGTGCGAGCCCACCTGGACCATGGAGTCGTTCGTCGAATCCCAGGTGCGCGACATCCGCGAGCGGGTGGGGAACGACAGGGTCATCCTCGGCCTCTCCGGCGGGGTGGACTCCTCTGTGGCGGCTGCGCTCCTGCACAGGGCGATAGGGGATCGGCTCTTCTGCATATTCGTGGACAACGGGCTGCTCCGGAAGGGCGAGGCGGAGAAGGTCGAGCGCCTGTTCCGAGGCTCGTTCAAAATCAACCTCGACGTCGCGCCCGCGGAGGGGCGCTTCCTCGAGAGGCTCGCCGGCCTCGAGGAGCCGGAGGCGAAGCGCAAGGCGATAGGCGCCGAGTTCGTGTCCGTGTTCGAGGAGGAGGCGCGCAGGATCGAGGGGGTGCGTTTCCTCGCCCAGGGGACCCTCTATCCGGACGTCATTGAGTCGGTCTCGTTCAAGGGGCCGTCGGCGGTGATAAAGAGCCACCACAACGTGGGGGGGCTGCCGGAGAGGATGGGGCTTGAGCTCATCGAGCCGTTCAGGGAGCTCTTCAAGGACGAGGTCCGCGAGGTGGGGCGCAGGCTCGGCCTGCCCGAGGAGATCGTCATGCGCCAGCCTTTCCCGGGGCCGGGGCTCGCGGTGCGCATCGTGGGCGAGGTCACGCGGGAGAGGATCTCCCTTCTGCGCGACGCGGACGAGATACTCATGCAGGAGATAAAGGGGGCGGGACGCTACGGCTCGCTCTGGCAGTCGTTCTGCGTGCTTCTGCCGGTCAAGTCGGTGGGGGTCATGGGCGACGAGCGGACCTACGAGAACGTGGTGGCGCTCAGGGCGGTCGAGTCCACCGACGGCATGACCGCCGACTGGGCGAGGCTCCCGCACGAGCTGCTCGGCCGCATATCCAACCGGATCATCAACGAGGTGCGCGGCATAAACCGCGTCGTGTACGACATCTCGTCCAAACCGCCGGCCACGATTGAGTGGGAATAAATTTCAGTGACTGGTGACTAGTGACCGGCTGTAATGAACAGGTCATCTTGGTTGTCACGCCAGTCACGAGTAACGAGTCACGAGTCACGAGTCACGGATTTTCAATGCATCACGCCAACTTCGTACATCTGCACGTGCACTCCTACTACAGCCTCCTCGACGGGGCCGCGCCCATAGAGGCGCTCGCGGCCCGCGCCAAGGAGCTGCGCATGCCGGCCCTGGCGATCACCGACCACGGCAACCTCTTCGGCGCCATAGAGTTCTACCAGACCATGTCCAGGGCCGGGGTGAAGCCCTGCATCGGGGCTGAGCTCTATCTCATGCCCAGGGGCTCGAGGCTCGCCAGGGACCCGGGCCGGCAAGGTGAGCTCACCCACATCACCCTGCTGTGCAAAAACAGGGAGGGATACCGCAACCTCTGCCGCCTGATAAGTTCAAGTTATTTAGAGGGGTTTTATTATAAACCTCGAATAGATCTGGATATTTTAAGAGAAAACAGCAAGGGGCTCATCGCCCTCACAGGGTGCCTCAAGGGGTGGGTCAGCCGGGAATTGGCGGCCGGAAGGATAAAGGAGGCGAAGGGGGCGGTCGAGGAGCTCTCCTCGATCTTCATCGACAACCGCCTCTTCCTCGAGATCCAGGACCACTTCCTCCCCGACCAGGAGAGGGTGAACCGGGGGCTCATCGAGCTGGCGAGGGAGACGGGGATAGGGCTGTGCGCGACCAACGACGTGCACTACATCGGGCGCGAGGACGCGGAGGCGCACGACGCGCTGCTGTGCATCCAGACCGGAAAGAACCTCGACGAACCGGACCGCATGCGCCTGGGCAGCCAGGAGTTCTACCTCAAGAGCCCCGACCAGATGGCTGAGCTGTTCTCCGAATGCCCGGAGGCGGTCTCCAACACCGTTGCAATAGCGGAGAGGCTCAACCTCGAGTTCGACTTCAAGACCTACCACTTCCCCAGGTTCGTGCCCCCCGAAGGCCAGGACCTCGCCGGCTACCTCGAGGCGAGGGCCCGAGAGGGTCTCGAGAAGAGGCTCGAGGCGGTGTTCAGGCGCAGGGCCGAGGGGCGCGAGGAGCTGAGGGCCGGATACGAGGCGAGGCTCGAGGAGGAGATAAAGGTCATTTCCAAGATGGGGTTCGCCGGCTACTTCCTCATCGTGGCCGACTTCATAGGCTACGCCAGGAGCGTGAGGCTCCCGGTGGGACCGGGGAGGGGATCGGCGGCCGGGTCGCTCACCGCCTACTGCCTCGGCATCACGAACATCGATCCGATCGAGAACGGGCTGATCTTCGAGCGGTTTTTGAACCCCGAGCGCATAAGCATGCCCGACGTGGACATAGACTTCTGCAAGCGCCGTCGCGGCGAGGTCATAGAGTATGTGGCGAAGAAGTACGGCAACGTGGGCCAGATCATCACCTTCGGGAAGATGAAGGCGCGCGCCGTGGTGCGCGACGTGGGCAGGGTGCTGGCCATGCCGTACGCGGAGGTGGACCGCATCGCCAAGCTCATACCGGCGACGGTGGACATGACGCTCGATCAGGCCCTGAAGATCGAGCCCAGGCTCTCCGATCTGGCGCGAAAGGACCAGCGGGTCGCCCGGATGCTCTCCATAGCCAAGGCGCTCGAGGGGTTCCCCAGGCACGCCTCCACGCACGCGGCGGGCGTGGTCATCTCCGACCAGCCCCTCACCGAGTTTTTGCCCCTCTACAGGGGGTCGAACGACGAGGTGGTGACCCAGTTCGACATGAAGGCGGTCGAGAAGATGGGGCTCATCAAGTTCGACTTCCTCGGCCTCAAGACGCTCACGGTGATCGAGGACGCGGTGCGGCTCGTGGAGGAGCGGACGGGCGAGAGGCTGGAGATCGACTCCGTGCCGCTCGACGACCCGCAGGTGTTCGCGCAGCTCTCCGCCGGCGACACCCAGGGCGTGTTCCAGCTCGAGAGCTCCGGCATGACCGACCTGGTGATGAAGCTCGCGCCCACCGCCTTCGAGGACGTCGTGGCCCTGGTCGCGCTGTTCCGCCCGGGCCCCCTGGGCTCGGGCATGGTCGACGACTTCATCAACCGCAAGCACGGCCGCACACCGATCAGGCACATCCTCCCGCAGCTCGAGCCGATACTCAGGGAGACCTACGGCGTGATCCTCTATCAGGAGCAGGTGATGAAGATCGCCAACCTCCTAGCCAGCTACAGCCTCGGCGAGGCGGACCTCCTCAGGCGCGCGATGGGAAAGAAGAAGCCCGAGGAGATGCAGAAGCAGCGCGAGCGCTTCGTCACCGGCTCGGTGGCCGGCGGGCTCGCGAAGGCCAAGGCGGAGCAGATATTCGACCTGATGGCGAAGTTCGCCGACTACGGGTTCAACAAGTCCCACAGCGCGGCCTACGCGATGGTCGCCTACCAGACCGCATACCTCAAGGCCCGCCACCCCACCGAGTTCATGGCGGCGCTGCTCACCTCCGAGAAGGACGTGACCGACAAGATACTCGCCTACATGAACGATTGCCGCTCGCACGGGATAAAGGTGCTGCCGCCCGACGTGAACGAGAGCGGACACGACTTCTCCGTGGTGGGCGATCTGACGATCCGCTTCGGGCTGGCCGCGGTCAAGAACGTGGGCGACGGGGCGATCGAGAGCGTGGTGCAGGCCCGCTCCGAGGGCGGCCCCTTCGGTTCGCTCTTCGGCTTCTGCGAGAGGGTGGACACCAGGCGCGCCAACAGGCGGGTGATAGAGAGCCTCATCAAGTGCGGGGCGTTCGACTCGAGCGGGGCCCCGAGGGCTGCGATGCTCGCCGCGCTCGACACCGCCATGGAGATCGCCGCCTCCAGGCAGCGGGACCGCCACAGCGGCCAGGCCAGGCTCTTCGACATGATGCCAGCCGGCGCGAGGGAGACGCCGGAGCCTGATTTGCCCGACGTCTCCGAGTGGGGGGAGCGCCAGATGCTCGCCTACGAGAAGGAGTCGCTGGGCTTCTACATCACCGGCCACCCGCTGGCGCAGTACGAGGCGATGCTCGGTCAGTACGCCACCTTCGACACCGCCACGCTCTCCGAGGCGGGCGACGGGACCGAGGTGCGCTTCGGGGGCGTGGTGAGCAAGCTGCGCGAGATCACCACGCGCAGGGGGGACAGGATGTGCTTCGCGACCGTGGAGGACCTCAAGGGCTCGGTCGAGGTGGTGGTCTTCTCCGACCTCTTCGCCGACTGCTCCCAGCTGCTGAAGGGGGACAGGCCGCTCTTGGTCGTGGGGACCGCGGACGCGGACGGAGAGAACGTGAAGGTCGTAGCTAAGGAGATAATGCCGCTCGACGACGCGCCGCAGAGGCTCACGAGGAGCGTGCACTTCTTCCTCTCCCAGCCCGAGGTGACCGAGCACCACCTTGCGCAGCTCAAGATCGTCATCTCCCGTTTCCCGGGCGGGTGCCCGGCGTTCGTGCATCTTGTCATCCCCGAGCGCACCGAGACGGTGCTGGCGCTGCCCGAGGAGCTGAAGCTCTCGCCGGTGCCGCAGCTCGTCGCGGACGTGGACAGGCTCTTCGGCCACAGCGTCACCCGCTTCATGTCCTGATACGATGTCAAAGGCGCGAGCACATAGGAGCTTCTCCAGGAGGCCCGACCCGCAGAGGGTTCTCATCGTGGGCGTCCGCAGGGGAGGGCAGTCGAAGAGGGCCATGGAGCGCTCGCTGGAAGAGCTGGCGCGCCTCGTCGACACCGCCGGCGGCGTGGTGGCGGGCGCGACCTCGCAGGAGGTGAGGAGGGTCCACCCGGCCACGTTCCTGGGCAGGGGGAAGGTGGAGGAGCTCGCCGGGAAGGTCGCCGGGACCGGCGCCGAACTCGTGGCAGTGGACTGGGATCTCACGCCGGTGCAGAACAGGAACCTCGAGGACAGGATCGGGGTCATGGTCCTGGACCGCACCGCGGTGATACTCGACATATTCGCGCGCAGGGCTCAAAGCCGCGAGGGCAGGCTCCAGGTCGAGCTCGCTCAGCTCAAGTACCTGGCGCCCAGGCTCGTCGGCCGGGGAAAGGTCTTCTCGCAGCAGGTCGGCCGCATAGGGACGAGGGGGCCCGGGGAGACCGCGCTCGAGTACGACCGCCGCCGCGTGAGGGAGCGCATCACCATGCTCGCGCGCAGCCTCGAGGGGGTCCGCTCCCACCGCGCCCTGCACAGGGCCAGGCGCGCGTCGGTCCCGGTGCCCATGGTCTCGCTGGTGGGCTACACCAACTCGGGCAAGTCCACGCTCATGAACGCGCTCACCGACGCGGGGGTCTTCGTGGAGGACAAGCTCTTCGCGACCCTCGACCCCACGGTCCGCAGGATGAGGCTCCCCTCGGGCCGCGAGGTGCTGCTGGCCGACACCGTCGGGTTCATCGACAGGCTGCCGCACGAGCTGATCGAGTCGTTCAAGTCCACATTCGAGGAGGCGG
>JAFGMW010000003.1 GCA_016927275.1 Pseudomonadota bacterium | reverse complement strand
CCGCAGGGTGCGGAGAAACAGCTGATCGAGGCGCTCACAGGCCGCCAGGTCCCGCCCGGCAGGCTCCCGCTGGACGTGGGCATCGTGGTCCAGAACGTCTCGACCGCATACGCGGTCTACGAAGCGGTGACCGAGTCCAGGCCGCTGGTGGAGAGGCCGCTGACCGTCACGGGCGACGGAGTGGCCAGGCCGGCGAACCTGATTGTCCCGATAGGCACCCCCGTGGGTGAGGTGCTCGCGGCGCAGGGGCTGGATCCCAAGACGAAGAAGGTGGTGCTCGGCGGGCCGATGATGGGGATCGCGCTGCCCAACCTGGACTACCCGGTGGTGAAGGGGACCTCCGGGATACTCGCGCTGCGCAGGATGCCCGAGTTCATGCCGGGGCCGTGCATACGGTGCGGCCGGTGCGTGACGGTCTGCCCCCTCCGCGGGATGGCGGCGGAGATGATAAAGGCGATCGAGGCGGGCGAGGTGGAGCGCTACGAGGAGCTGCACGTGCTCGACTGCATGGAGTGCGGCGCGTGCACCTACGAGTGCCCCTCCCGCAGGCCGATCGTGCACTATGTGAAGAAGGCCAAGGCGGAGTACGCGGCATGGAAGGCCGGAAACAAGAAGTGACTAGTAACTGGTAACTTGTGACTGGCGGGATCGCGCTAGTCACTAGTCACCGGTCACGAAAATTAATGAATATGGCTGATAATATCCTGGCAGACAAATTGGTGGTAGGGCCGGCGCCTCATATCGCCACGGCCGACTCCATCCCGCGCATCATGTGGAGCGTGAACGCCTGCCTCATGCCTGCGCTCTTCGTGGGATTCATGAACTTCGGCTGGTACGCTATGCTCGTTGTCGCGGTCTCCATCGGCGCCGCCGTGATATCAGAGGCGGCGGCGCAGGCGTTTCGCGGCGTGCCGGTCACAGTGAGCGACGGCTCCGCCGTGCTCACGGGTCTGCTGCTCGCATTGTGCCTTCCGCCCGGCACGCCGCTCTATATGCCGGCGATCGGCAGCGCCTTCGCCATCATCGTGGCGAAGCACGCCTTCGGGGGCCTGGGGTGCAACGTATGGAACCCTGCGCTCGCGGGGCGTGCATTTCTTTTGGCCGCCTATTCGAACGCGATCGTCATGCCGAAGTGGCCGATCCTGAAACATGCGTTCACCGGGTCTATATTGGGAGTGGACGCGGTGACCAGGGCAACGCCATGCCTCGTGCTCAAGGAGACGCCGCTCGCTTTCTTTCAGAACTACTCGTTCGGCCGGCTCTTTCTGGGAGCGATACCCGGCTCCATCGGCGAGACATCGGCCCTCGCCCTCGTCCTCGGCGGGCTCTATCTCGTCTACAAGAAGTACGTGAACTGGAGGCTGCCCCTGGCATTCGTTATCACCGTCGCATTGTTCGCCGCGCTGCTGCCGCAGGCCGACGGCGCGGGCGGGACGCTCTCGATATGGGCGGGCACGCTCACGGCCGGCGCGGCCATCGCCCGGGGGATCGCGCACGCCCTCTCCGGCGGGCTCATGCTCGGCGCCATATTCATGGCGACCGACATGGTGACGAGCCCCCTCACGTCGAAGGGACAGGTCTACTACGGCATCGGCTGCGGGCTGCTCGTTGCGCTGATACGCCTCTACGGCGGCTATCCCGAGGGGGTCTGCTACTCGATACTGATAATGAACACGGCGGTGTGGCTCATAGACAGGCTCACCGTGCCAAGATTCTTCGGAGCCATGAGGCATGCAGAGAAAAATCCCTGAGTACATAAAGTTCCCGCTCGTCCTCACCGCGGTGGCGGTGATCTCGGCAGTCCTGCTGGCCGGGATGTATCTGCTCACGCTCCCGGCCACCAAGGCCGAGGCGGCCCGCCGGACCGATGCCGCACTGAAGGTCGTGTTCCCGGAGGCGGACCGGTTCGATCTGAAGCGGGCGCGGGTGGAGGGCAGGCCCTTTGAATTCCGCGTCGCCAGCAGGGGCGCGGAAGAATTGGGCTACGTGGCGGTGGGGCAGGCGACCGGCTATTCGAGCGTGCTCAGGGTCATGGTGGGCATGGACCTGGCATTCAACATCAGGGGGGTCGAAATCCTCTATCAGAACGAGACGCCCGGCCTCGGCGACAAGGTGACGGAGATAAAATCGACGAGGACCTGGTGGAGCGTTCTCACAGGCACCGGCCCCGACGAGTCGAACCTCAGGCCCTGGTTCCAGCTCCAGTTCGACGGGAAGATTGCACCCGTCAAAGTCGACAAGGACGGCGGCCGGATCGAGGCGATCACCGGCGCGACCATCTCCTCCCGCGCGGTCTGCCAAGCGGTCAACGAGGCGGTGGAGAACATAAGGAAGGCGGTGCGGGGCTCGGTCTCCGCTGTCATGCGCGAAGTCGTCGTCCGCGGCTAGAAGTAGTACATGGCGTTGAGGAAGACGACGTTGGCCTCCGATGCGCCCGAGCCCTGGTAGTTGGTGCGCATGTAGTTGTACTCCGGGCCGACGACGAAGTCCTTGAGGGGCTTGAAGTAGATGTTCGCGAAGACCAGCTGGTTGCTCTTGACCCAGCCGGCGGGTACCTGCGAGCCCTTGATGAACTCGCCGCCGTATCCGGCGTTGGTCTCAAGCCAGGAGAGCCATTTGCTCTTGACCTGTCCCCAGCCCTCTACAGTCCTCTGCCTCGTCGTGTTGGAGCTGCCCGACAGCAGCGAGCCCAGGCTGTATCCGTACTGAAACTCGACCGAGGGCTGGAAGAACTTGTGCACCGGGGCCAGGATGCTCGCGCACAGCCCCCAGTTGTTGATGTCGGCCGCCCCGGCGACGGCGTTCCTGTTGCGATAGTACACTCCGCTTATGTAGGCCCACAGCTTTCCTGCGGGCATGTCGTGCCACAGCCCCAGCCTCGCCTGCCCCATGGGTATGCCGGTCGTGTTGGCCGGGTCATTCGAGGAGAGGGAGTTGGAGGGCAGCCCCGCGCTCACGGCCGCCTCCATGCCGCTATTCTCTCCGAACGGCTGCTTGAACGTGAAGCGTATCTGAGGACGGCGGAACCCGAGGTTTCCCTGGTTCCACAGGTTGGCGCCCACGTTGAACGTCGCCGGGTTGAGCGGGGAGAAGATGTCCCATTCCTGACCCATGAGCACGTGCCAGCGCCGCTGTCCGATGCCCGCGTAGGCCCTGCGGAGCCTGGGGGAGATCGAGCTTGCGCTGAGGTTCGCGGTGCTGAAGAAGTCCATCTCGATGTCGGCGTTCACCTTGAAATTCCTGCCGCCGAAATCGTACGGCGCGAGCATGAAGCCGAAGCGGGTGTTCTGGACCGTCGCCGAGATGTATGCGTCGTTGTTGCCCTGGGCGGTCTCGTCCTGCACCCGGTTGAATCCGGTGATGCTGGTGTTGTAGCTGGCGGGCGTGTTGTTGAACGTCCCGAAGCTCGACAGCTGCGAATCGGAGTAGAGGAACTCGCCGAGGACGAAGCCGTAGAAGCTCACCGGCACCTTGGAGGAGAGGGTGATCTTCTCCGGGATGTCGGTCTGGATGCTCTGAGCCCCCGATGCGGACGGAAACGCAAGGACGAGGAGCGCCAGGGCAAGCGCCGGCAGCGCACGCGTCATTTTCATCTGATCTCTCCTTTTTCGGATGCGGCCCAGCCCCCTAGCATTGAGCAGGTGGTCGTGCAAGGCAAAATGTCCGCAGTCGACCCGGGCGGGCGCCCTTCATACGAATATGTCTCGGCTGCCGGATGCTATGCGATCCAGAAGACCCTTGACCTTCACGCGCAAGGCGGGATTGCTGACATCGCTCTGAAGCATCCTGCCGATGAGGTCGTACCCCTCCTCCCTCAGATCGTCGCCGGCGAAGTCGTGGAGGTATTCGGCGAATGTGAGAATCCCGTTCGGAGTGCAGTTGTCCTTGATTAGGCCCGGCTTCGCCAGGTCCATGAAATCCTTCCCCACCCGGCCCAGCCTGTAGCACGCGGTGCAGAAGCTTGGGATGTGGTCGTGCGCGACTATGTCGCGTATGACCTCCATCAGCGGGCGCGTGTCGCCCAGCGAGAACTGCGCGGCCCGCGCCCCATCGGCCGCCCCGTCTTTGGCGTATCCGCCGGGGTTCGTTCGCGAGCCGGCCGATATCTGCGAGACCCCCAGCTCGAACGACTCGCGGCGGATAGCGGCGCTCTCGCGGGTGCTGAGGATTATGCCGGTGTAGGGGATGGCGATCCTAAGCAGCGCGATGATCTTCCTGAAGTCGTCGTCGGACACAGGATGCGGGGGGCGGTACGAAAGGGGGGCGCCGCAGGCGGGCTCGATCCTGGGCACCGATATCGTGTGCGGTCCCACCCCGAACTTCCCCTCGAGGTGGGCGATGTGTTTCATGAGCGCCAGGATCTCGTAGCGCCAGTCGTAGAGCCCGAACAGGACTCCTATCCCCACGTCGTCGAATCCCCCCTCGAATGCGCGGTCCATGCAGGTGAGCCTGTAGTCGTAGTCCGATTTCGGGCCGCGCGGATGCAGGCGCCTGTACGTGGGCGAGTGGTAGGTCTCCTGGAAGAGCTGGTAGGTGCCGATGTTGCAGGAGTGAAGCTCGCGGAACTCGTCCACCGAGAGGGGGGCGATGTTGACGTTGATGCGGCGGATCGTGTTTTCACCGCTTTTGGTCCCGTAGATCGTTTCTATCGACCTGAATATGTAGCTCAGGCCCAGGTCTGCGTAGGACTCGCCGGCCACGAGCAGGACGCGCTTCTGCCCCTCGGACAGCAGCGCCGCGGTCTCCAGGCGTATCTCGTCCTGGCAGAGCGCCCTCCGCTCGATATCCTTGTTGGCCGCCCTGAATGCGCAGTAGGCGCAGTCGTTGTCGCACAGGTTTGAGATGTAGAGGGGCGCGAACAGGACGAGGCGCTTTCCGTATATGCTGTCCTTGATCCATCGCGCCGTCTCGAAGAGTTCTCCGAGCATCTCCCCATCGGTGAGGGTCGAGAGCGCGACGAGGTCCTCAGCGGGCACACCCTGCATCTCGCGGGCGCGCGCCAGTATCTCGCGAACGCGCGCGGGTTCCGGCCTCTCCTGCGCCGTCAGTTCGCGGCTTATCGCTTCGTGGTCTATGATCGCCATTGCTCCGTCCGATGACATGCGACACCCGCATATACGCGCCGGGACGCGTTGTAAATGGGGTTTTTCACTCCTTGACCAGAGAGGGCGGCAGCTGGTAAATTGTGGCCTGTTCGATGGTCAAACTTAAACGGGGGAAACGGCATGGAAAAACACATGATCTACGGGATTCACATCTCTGACAGGATGAAGAAGGCAGGCGAGGTGCAGTCCCTGTTCACCAAATACGGCTGCAACATAAAGACCCGCATCGGCCTCCACGACGCTTCGGACAACGTGTGTGCGCCCAATGGCGTCGTCCTGCTCGAAATGGTCGGGGATGAGAGGGTCTGCAACGAGATGGCGGATGCCCTCAACAGGATCGAGGGGATCGAGGTCCAGAAGATGATCTTCAAATAGCCGGTTTGAGTCCGGAAGCAGGCGTCGGGCCCCCTCCCTGTGCGGGGGCCCTTTGTTTTGCGCGTCGGCGGTGCCTGCATCCGGGGCCCGAGGCGGCCGCAGAGCGGTCAAAAAGCCCTTGCAATTAGTTTTCGGGGGGATATGTAAGGTCGCCCTCAAAACAGGGCCTCTCCCGGGCGGGGGATTCGGCAATATCCGTTTATAAAGCGGCTATTTGTGCGGCACCACGGCGGCTCGCACCTGCCTGCGCGCTTCGGGCCCCAACGCAGCAAGACATTCAAAGGAGGTTCCACAGATGCTCGTCACAGCCAATGAGAGGTTGAAGGAACATCTGGCGCCGATCGCGGCCAGGCACGGCGGCGGGCGCAGCGCCCTCATGCCGATGCTACAGGAGATCCAGAGGAGGCATTCGCGGATCACGCCGTACGCGATGCAGGTGGTGGCGGACATGCTCAATATCCACCCTGTGGAGGTGATGGGGGTGGTCTCGTTCTACAGCTTCCTGGGCACCGAGCCCAAGGGCCGATTCATCATCAGGCTCTGCCGCACGATCTCCTGCGACATGCGCGGCAAGGACAGGGTGGCTCGCCAGCTGGAGACCGACCTGGGCATCAAGTTCGGCGAGACGACGCCCGACGGCTTCTTCACGCTGGAGTACGCAAACTGCCTCGGCCTGTGCGACGAGGGCCCTGCCATGCTGGTCAACGACAAGGCCTACACCAGGGTCACGCCCGAGATGGTCCAGCATGTTGTAGAGGAGTGCCGCGGCCAGTTCGGGCTCCACGCCCAGCAGAGAAAGGAGGAGCAGCTGATATGAGCGCCTCTTACGCAGGTCTCGTGACGTTCAAGAAGGCCAAGCCCGACGAGGGCCTCAGGGCCGCGGCTTCCAGGAAGCCTGAGGAGATAATCTCTGAGATCAGCGATTCGAACCTGAAGGGCAGGGGTGGCGCCGGGTTCCCGACCGGCCTCAAGTGGAAATTCACGGCCAAGCCTCCCTGCCAGAACAAATACGTGGTCTGCAACGCCGACGAGGGCGAGCCGGGAACCTTCAAGGACAGGGTGATCCTGAGCGAATGCCCGGGGCTCGTATTCGAGGGCATGACTATAGCGGGCCGCGCCATCGGGGCGAAGAGGGGCATACTCTACCTCCGCGGCGAGTACTCCTTCCTCAGGAAGGGCCTGGAGGAGGTCCTCGCCGAAAGGCGCAGGAACAACCTCCTCGGCGACGCCATACTCAGGACGAAGGGCTTCGATTTCGACATCGAGATCCGCATGGGGGCCGGGGCCTACGTATGCGGCGAGGAGACGGCGCTGATCGAGTCGCTGGAGGGGCAGCGCGGCGAGCCGCGCAACCGCCCTCCCTTCCCGGTGGACACCGGATATCTGGGCTGCCCCACGACCGTCAACAACGTCGAGACGCTGGCGTGGGCCGCGCTCATCATGGCCAACGGCGCCGCGTGGTTCAAGAAGAGCGGCACCGACAAATCGGCCGGCCCCAAGATACTCAGCGTCTCCGGCGACTGCGCGAGGCCCGGCATCTACGAGTTCCCGATGGGCGTGACGGTGGAGGAGCTGCTCAAGGAGGTCGGGGCGCAGGACGCCAAGGCCGTTCAGGTGGGAGGCGCGTCCGGCCGCTGCCTCGGCGCGTCCGAGTTCAAGCGCAAAATCGCCTACGAGGACATTTCCACCGGCGGCTCGATCATCGTCTTCGGGAGGGACCGCGACATGCTGGAAGTGGCGGAGAACTTCCTCGAGTTCTTCGTGGAGGAGAGCTGCGGGCAGTGCACGCCGTGCCGCGAGGGCAACCGCAAGCTGCTCGAGGGTGTGAGGTTGCTCAAGGAGGGCAGGTGTTCGATGAGGTACCTCAAGGAGCTCATGTCGCTGGGCGAGACGATGCAGCTGGCCTCCAAGTGCGGGCTGGGGCAGTCCAGCCCTAACGCCTTCATATCGATAATCGAAAACTTCAGGGACGAGATCATGGGGCGCACCTCTTAAGCGCCCGATCCTGCTCGAGGCAACTAAAAAGGAGCCCAGGCATGCCAGACAAGAGTTTCGGAAAGGACGTCTCCCGCGCGCCGGTGAGCCAGCGGGGCCATGCGGTCGAGGACATGAGCGAGTGCTCCGCCGCCAGAATAAAGATCACGATCGACGGCAAGGAGACCAGCGTCACCTGCGGAACCACGATCCTCGAGGCCGCAAAGGGGCTGGGCATCCGCATACCGACCCTCTGCTACCACGACGACCTCTGCGTCGCGGGCGTCTGCCGCGTCTGCCTCGTCGAGGTCGAGGGGCAGCGGACGCTGCAGGCCTCCTGCGCCTACCCCGTGACCCAGCCGATCGTGGTCCGCACGCACACCGCCAAGGTGCGCCAGGCGCGCAGGCACGTCATAGACCTGCTGCTGTCCGCCCACTACGGCGAGTGCTACGCCTGCGCGCGCAACAACAACTGCGAGCTGCAGGCGCTGGCCAAGGAGTACGGAGTGGACTTCTTCCGCTTCGGACACCCGGAGAAGCCCAGATACGAGAAGGACCAGTCGAGCCACGCGGTCTACCGCGACATGGACAAGTGCGTCCTCTGCAGGCGCTGCGTGCGCACATGCATCGACTTTCAGGAGGTCGGGGTCTTCGAGGCGGCTCACCGCAGCGACAGCTCCAAGATCTGCACCTTCATGGACAAGCCGCTGGCCGACGTCGTCTGCATCAACTGCGGGCAGTGCATCAACCGCTGTCCGACCGGAGCGCTGCGCGCCAACGACCCGACCGACGAGGTCTGGGCCGTCATAGACGACCCGGCCAGGCACGTGGTCATGCAGACGGCCCCCTCGCCGCGGGCCGCCATAGCCGAGTGCTTCGGCTTTCCCCCGGGCACGGCCATGACCTTCGAGCTCAACACTGCTCTCAGGCTCTGCGGCTTCGACCGGGTCTTCGACACCAACTT
>JAFGMW010000002.1 GCA_016927275.1 Pseudomonadota bacterium | reverse complement strand
GGCGTCGTGGCGAGCGACGAGGAGGATTACGTGGCAGAGGGCGAGTTCGACTACAACGACATCGACTCCTACTCCACGAGCGAGAACGGGCTGGGGAGCTCCACAGAGACCGCTGAGACGGAAACCGCCGAAACCACAGAAACAGAGACCGAAGAGACTGAAACCGAAACAGAGACAGAGACTGAAACCGAAGAGAGCTGATCAGTACAGCACCTTCACGAGATAGAGACCACAGGCCGGGGCACAGCGCCCGGCCTGTTCTCTTTTGCGCGCACCCAGGATACGGCGCACGTCCTGGGGCTCGATCCTCCCCCTGCCCACGTCCACAAGGGTACCCACGATGTTTCTAATCATGTGGCGGAGGAACCCTGCGCCCTCGAACGTGAACTCGACGAGCGAGGCGGCATCCCCTGAGGCGAAGATCGGGTCCGGGGATGCGCACTCATCGATATCTATCCTGTCTATCCTGCGCACCGAGTGCTCGGCGGCGCAGCCGGCGGCCCTGAAGCTCTCGAAGTCGTGCTCCCCCACGAGCGCGGCCGCCCCCTCTCGCATGCCCGCCAGGTCGAGCGGCTCGCGCATCTGCCAGCAGCGGCCCTGCGCCAGCGGCGCGCCCCCGCACGAGGCGAGCAGGCGGTAGAGGTATATCTTCCCCTTCGCGTCCCGGTTGGCGTGGAACGACTCGCCCGCCTCCTCGGCGCTCACTATCGAGATGTCGTCAGGGAGAAGCGAGTTTATGCCCCTTGCGAACCCCTCTAGCGGTATGGAGGAACCGGTGCAAAAATGGGCGACCTGGCCCAGCGCGTGCACGCCCGCGTCGGTGCGGCTCGCCCCGATGACCGCGATCCCCTCTCCGGTCATCCGGCTCAAGGCGCGCTGGATCAGCTCCTGCACCGACAGGCCGTTCGCCTGCACCTGCCAGCCCACGTAGTTCGTCCCGTCGTACGATATCGTCAGTTTTATGGTCCGCATGGTCAAAAATAGAACAGCAGGCCCACAGAGAACACCGGGCCGGAGAGGTCGAGCTTGCCCGAGCCGAAGCTGCTCACGTACTGGTAGGCCGCCTCGAAGGTCATGAAGAACTCGTCGACCCACACGTCGGTGTCCCCCCATGTCTTGGTCATCTCCGATATGTTGAGCATGGTTCCGCCCACCACGTGCATGCCCCACTTGACCCCGGCGACCGAGTCGCCGGCCACCGACTCCCTGTAGATCACGCTGTCGAAGCCGGCCTTGGCGTACGGTATGAGATAGCGCCACGAGAAATAGTCGGCGCGCCATGCGAAGCTGGCCTGCAGGGGGAACATGAGGAACGTGAAGCTGTCCTGCGAGACCTGGCCCGACTCCTCGCCCCTCGCCTTGCCCGACTTGTAGAGGAATCCGGCGCCGAACTCCAAGCCGTACTTGCGGTCAATGAGATACGAGCCCTCGAGCCTGGTGATTAGGTTGCAGCAGGTCCCGAAGTAGCGGTCGAGGCTGGAGCTGGAGGGCATCCAGAAGCCGGTCTTGGCCTCGAAGCCCCAAGCGTTCGGGGAGCGGGCCTCCAGGACCCCGACGCCCGGCGTCGCAGGCGACTCCTGTATTGCGGGCAGCTGCGCCGCAGCCCCGGTCGGGGCGAAGAGGAACGAGGCGGCAGCGAGCAGGGCGAGCATCGTCGCGCGCGCCCTGCGCACGCCGAGCGCGACCAGGGCGAAAAGGCCCGCCGCCAACGCGATCATGCCCACCCCACCGCACATCCCTCCCCCGACGAGGCCGCAGCCCTCGGAGCCGGCTGGACCCACGGTCTTCTCGGGCATGGCGGTGACGCGGCTCCCGTCCGGGAAGGCGGCGGTCCTTGTGTCGCTCGTGTTGCCGGCCTCGTCCACCGCCTCCACCGCCATGTAGTAGAGCGTTCCGTTCGAAAGGCCGCCAACCTCGCCGGTGACGCTCGATCCGCCTGAGGGCTGGGACACGCTCGCCTGCGCATCCGCCTTCGTGAGGACCGCGTCTGGATCGGTGTCCACGTACACGTTATAGCTCGCCATGTCCGAGACGTCCACCCTGTCGAAGTTGACGTAGACCCTGCTGCTCCCGAACCCGGTGGAGCGAACGACGACGTCGGGCGGCGGTGTGTCCACGGAAACGGCGGCTGCGATGCGCCCCCTGAGGCCGTCGCTGGTCGCGAAGACCCAGAGGTCGTTCTCCCCCTCGTCGAAGGCGTCCTTGTTCGCATCGAACGGTATCGTCGCGGTCGTGGGCTCGTCCGCGATCACGCTGCCGGAGGTGCTCCCCGCGCTGTCGACCAGAAGTGCCCCTGAGCCGTAGATGTCCCCGCCCGAGCGGAACTCGTACGTCGAGTCCTCGTCGACGAGAAACTCCACGTCCATCGTGCCGCCTACGCCCAGCGACGACCCCCCTCCCGAGTACGCGATCGAGGCGATCGCGACCAGGGGGTTCGCGGTGATGATCCCCACCTGGCCTGTGATGAAGTCCACATAGACGTTCCCGTCCTCCTTGCTGGAGGCCTCGACGAGAAAGGGCTCCGCGGAGGTCGGTATCGGCTCGTGGTCCTTGGCCGGGTCGCTGCCCATGTCCAGGACCTCTCCGGTCGCCGTGTTGACCACCGAAACGCCGCTCGCCCCCGCCACGTAGGCGTAGGTCGCGGTAGGGTTTTTCACCTGCGTTATGGCGATGTCGGTAGGCGACGAGTTGGGCGAGAGGTCTATCGCATCGCCGGTCACCGAGTGCGTGGAGGTGCTGATGCGGTGGACGGAGGAGCCGTCGAAGTCCGCGACCCACACCTCGGTGCCCCCGGGGAGCTTTG
>JAFGMW010000001.1 GCA_016927275.1 Pseudomonadota bacterium | reverse complement strand
GTGCGGGTGGCCGTAGTCGTTGCCGTCGCCCACGGAGATGATCGCGACCTCGGGCGAGGTCGCGTCGAGGAACGCCCGGTTCGAGCTCGTAGCACTCCCGTGGTGCGCGACCTTGAGGATGTCTATGTCGCCGACGATGGCTCCGAGCGGGGTTTCGACATCCGGCGTCTGATAGGGAGGGTTCCCGCCGCCGCCCGTGATGTCCGCGGCGAGGAGCATCCTGAAGCCGGAATATTCAAGGAGCAGCGCGACGCTCATGGCGTTCTCGTCGGGCGGATCTCCGGCATCGACTGCCGTTTTGTCCGCGAGCGCTGCATTCGCAGCCACAACCTCCAGAGAGAGATCCCCAAGCTCGATGCGGTCGCCGGCAGAAAGGGTCTGCCCGGGACATGGGGCGAGTGCCCCATCGTCCGAAGGAGGATGAGCTTCAGGGCAGTCCTGTTTCGATCTTCCATATATCACCTCGATTGCGAAGTCGTCTCCTGTGCCTGCCGCCCCGTCGGGACCTGCCGCGATTTCCCCGAGCCCGCCGTAGTGGTCGGAGTGGCGATGGGTGACGATGACCGCGCTGAGCCTCTCGATCCCGCGCTCAGCGAGCAGCGGCAGGACCGAAAACCTGCCTGCGCCGGCCGGGCCCGCGTCCACGAGAACGGCCTCGCCGGAGGGCGCCTCTATGAGGATCGAGTCGCCCTGGCCCACGTCTATGGCGGTGATCCTGAGCCCCTCCCCGGTCTGCTCGGCGGCGGGCCCCGGCGCGTACGCGCGGCTGCCGGCGTCCCTGGACAGCCGAGGGATGCCGCAGCCGGCGACCATGAGGGCGGCCATCGCGATCATCGCTCTTCTCATGCCCCGGTGCAGTTGCACGGACCGTGCCGGGAAAAAGCCCTGAGAGTTCGCGAGGGTCAGGGGCCGGGGGTGCACAAAATCGCTGCACCCCTGCAGCGTTTTTGTGCACCCTGCGCTGGACGGCCCCTTCATTTTGAAGGGAAATTTTGTGGCACGGTACGTGCTAGGGAAACGGTCATGCATCCTATGGCGATCATCGCGGGCATCATGGCCATGGCAATCGCCCGGGCGGGAGCGGGGCCGCAGCTGCCCCCTGTGCGCGAGGTGGAGAGGGTCGCGATCTCATGCGCCCGCATCGACGTGGCCGAGGCGGCGGGCTGGAGGCGGAAGGCCAGGCAGGCGGCTTTCGTTCCCAGGGTCCAGATCGACTACGGCCACAGGTTCAGAAACGACATCGACATCAACATAAACGACAACGTCTACGTTGGCGCCAGCGGCGTGGTGGTCGGGCCGGAGGAGGGGAAGTACAACAGCGGCTCGACCGTCGATCACAACCTGGGATTCAGGGCGGTCTGGGATCTCGGCGAGTCGGTCTTCTCCTCCAAGCAGCTCGCCGCATCGGCAGAGGCGCGCAGGGTCGTGGCGACGCGCAACGAAATAATCGCGCAGGTGGCGAAGAGCTACTATGCGGTCGAGGGGTTCGGCGAGGAGGCGGCGCTTCTCGCCCTCCTCAAGGGCAGGGCGAAGGACCCGGCGGTGGTGGAGCACAAGATATTCCTCCGCTCGGTCGCGTGCCGCGAGGCGGCGGCGGCGCTGGACGGCATGACCGAGGGCTGGTTCGGCAGGGCGGCGGGCGGGGCGCTCTGCGAGGCGCCCGAAGAGCGGGGGAGGGGCGGATGAGGATGCGATCGGTCGCATTCATTGCGGCGATCTTCGCCGCCGGCTGCGGCGGGGTCGGCTGGGAGCCGTACGAGTCGCTCGTCCGGCTCCAGCCCTTTGTGGTCTCGGTGAGCCCCGCCGACCTCGACGTGGTCTCCGCGTGCGCCCCCGTTGAGATCGAGTTCTCCAGGGCGGTCTCGATCGACACCGTGAATCCCTCGAGCCTCGCCGTGCTCATGGACGACTCTGAGGAGATAGACGGGGTGGTCAGCGACCTGGACCGCGGCAAGGCCAGCGGCATGGAGGGGCTGTACGAGTTTTCCTCCGACGGCCGCGTCGCGGTCTTCCGGCCCGCTCAGGGCTACGAGCCCGGGGCGCGCTACATGATCTTGGCCACCGGCGCGATCCAAAGCGAGGAGGGGCTGCCGCTGAACCAGAGCGCCGGCCGCTCGCCGACACCGTTTGTGAGCAGGTTCAGCGTGGAGTGGTTCGATGGGGAGGCTTCGGCCTCCGGCGGTGGGTCAGGTGCCGCAGGGACAAGCACGCCCGTCAAGGAGAGGCCTTCGTACATCGTGATAAACGAGATCCTCTACGATGCGGCCGGCTCCGACACGGAGGGGGACGTCTTCGTGGAGCTCAGAGGCGAGGCGGGGAAAGAGATATCGGACTACATGATAGAGCTCGTAAACGGAGCGGACGGCGCGTCGGTCAAGTCCATAAGGCTTCCTGAGGGGGCCCGGCTGAGCGATCAGGGCATATATGTGGTTGCCGACGCCATAACCGGGCAGCCGGGGGTGAGCAACGTGGCGGCGGCCGACTTCATACTCAATTTCGATCCGCAGAACGGGCCCGACTGCGTGCAGCTGCTCGACGAGGCGGGTTCCCTCCTCGACGCCCTCGGCTACGGCGAGCCCCTCCCTGAGACCGCTGCAAACGGCCTTGAGTGCTATCTCGGCGCGCCGGCGATCGACGTGAATCCGGGCCAGTCCCTCTCCAGGACCGACGGCATCGATACCAGGGACAATTCCCAGGACTTCAAGGCCATCGACGATCCCACCCCGGGCATGCCCTGAAATACTTATATATAATATATTAGAAAACATTTTAGATTATATAAAATAGATGTTTTTTATACTAAGAATTTATGATTAAATAACCATATTTATTAGAAGTTTATTTAGTTAAATTAAAGTTAATTATCAAGGTCTGATCGATCATTTCGATCGAAAAATATTCAAATAAAGATTAATTACGGCATCTTAGATGCCTCGCCGATGATCATCGGAACTGCAGCTGTTTTAAAAAACCTTGCGAAGGAGAGCCTTTTGTATATAGTCCGGCGCGTTGTCAGCTCATGTGATTTTTCTCGCGAATGGGCCCGTTGGGACCCATTTTTTTTATCCCGAACCATGGCGATGGATTGCAAAGAGATAGAGAAAAGGGCCGAGGCGGTCGCAGCCCCCATACTCGCCAACCTGGGCTATTCCCTGGTCGCATGCGAGTTCACCTTTGAGGACGGCCGCTGGCAGCTCAGGCTCTTTGTAGACCGGGAGGGCGGAGTGACCGTGGGCGACTGCGCCAGGGCCTCACATGCGGTGGAGGACGCCATAGCGGTCGAGGACTTCATACCCGCAGCCTACAACCTCGAGGTCTCGTCGCCGGGCATATTCAGGCCCCTGAGGACCGAGGACGATTTCAAGAGATACACCGGCGAGCGGGCCAGGATAAAGACGGTGGAGCCGATAGGGGGGCGCAGCAATTTCAGGGGCATCCTGATCGGCGTCGAGGGGGGCCAGGTGGCTGTCTCGATCGACGGGACGAAGTTCATGGTCCCGATGGAGAAGATCGGCAGGGCAAGGCTCGATCCTGTGGAGATAATGCCCGCGAAGGGGGAGAGGCGGGTCGCAGGTTGAACGGGACGGAAACGACAATCGGAATATATACGAGGAGGAAGGGGCAATGGGAACCACAATGTTTCAGGACCTGAGCAGGGTGCTGGATCAGGTCAGCAAGGACAAGGGCATCCCGCGCGAGATGATCATCGAGGCCATCGAGACCGCGTTTCTCACGGCCGCCCGCAAGAAGTGGGGGCACCTGGGCGAGCTCGAGGCGCACTTCAACGACGAGAACGGCGAGATCGAGCTCTTCCAGTTCAAGACCGCGGTCGAGCAGATCAACGACGCGAACACCGAGATGACCCTCGATGAGGCGCGCCAGCTCGATCCGGAGGCGCAGCCGGGCGACAGCATCGGAGTGAAGATGGACCCCTCCGTCTTCGGCCGCATCGCGGCCCAGACCGCCAAGCAGGTGATCATACAGAAGGTCCGCGAGGCGGAGCGCAACATCGTATTCGAGGAGTACAAGGGCAGGCTCGGCGAGCTGATCACCGGGATCGTCCGCCGCTTCGAGAAGGGCGAGATGGTGGTGGACCTCGGCCGAACCGAGGCGGCGGTCCCGAAGCAGGAGCAGGTCCCCTCCGAGAGCTACCGGGCCGGCGAGAGGCTTCAGGGGTTCTTCCTCAGGATAGACAAGGAGGGCAAGGGGCCGCCGGTCGTCCTCTCCAGGCGCAACATCGGGCTTCTCATCGCGCTCTTCACCATGGAGGTCCCCGAGATCGCGGAGGGCATAGTCGAGATAAGGGCCGCGGCGCGCGAGCCGGGCGTCAGATCGAAGATCGCGGTCTCCTCCCGCGACTCGGACGTGGACCCGGTCGGCGCCTGCGTGGGCATGAAGGGCTCGCGCGTTCAGAGCGTGGTCGGCGAGCTCAAGGGCGAGAAGATCGACATAGTGGCGTGGGACAGCGACTCCGCGCGCTTCGTCTGCAACGCGCTCGCTCCCGCGGAGGTCGTGAAGGTGATCATCCGCGATCGCGAGCACGCGATGGAGGTGGTGGTCCCCGACGACCAGCTCTCGCTCGCCATCGGCCGCAGGGGCCAGAACGTGAGGCTGGCCGCGCAGCTCACCGGCTGGAACATCGACGTCTACAGCGAGACCCGCATCGAGCAGGTCGCGGCCCGCGCGCGCAAGGTCCTCTCCCAGGTGCTGGGCGTGGACGACGGCACCGCGATGATGCTCTACTCGCACTCGTTCCGCAGCTTCGAGGACATCGCGTCGTCGACCCCGGAGGACCTGGCCCAGGTCCCGGGCGTCGGCAGGGAGCTGCTGGAGCAGGCGCACGCGAAGGCGAAGGGGGCGGTGGAGAAGGGCCTCTCGACGCACGAGATGATCGCCGAGATCATAAAGGTCGAGGAGGAGGAGATGGCCCTACGCAAGCAGCAGGAGGCGGAGGCTGCGGCGTTGGCGGCGGAGGCGGCCGCGCAGGCGGCTGCCGAGGCGGCTGCCGAAGCGGCAGCGGCGGAACCCGCTCCGGAGGAGGGAGCTCTGCCCGAGGCGGTCTGCGACCCGGTGGAGGCGAAGGAGGAGGACGAGGCGCAGAAATGAGCGCATGGTATTGGACCGATCAACCCTGCTAATGACGGGAGCCGGCGATGTCAGTTGAGAACGAAAAGGGACAGATAGAGATACAGACGCAGGTCGTCGAGAAGCGCGTGAAGCCCACGGTGATCCGCAGGCGCGCGAAGAAGGTCGAGGTCGAGATCCCGCCTGAGGCCGAGGGCGCCGGGGAGGCCCCGGCCCCCTCCGCCGCAGAGTCGGCGGGCGAGGCTGCGGCTGCGGCTGAGGCGGCGAAGGGCGAGGCCCGGGCCGCGCTTCCTCCGCAGGCCGCCGAGGCCCGCGAGCCCCAGCGCAGGACCGGCACCGACTCGATCCACGGCCCCGAGGCGCGCGGAACGCCCGGCCCCGCCCTCTCCGCGCCGTCGGAGGCGGAGCGCAAGATAGGCGTGGTGGGCTACATCAACCTCGAGGCTGCGGCGAGCGCTGCTCCGACCCCCGTCGGAGCGGTAAAGGACACCTGGCGCGACCGCCTCAAGAGGGGGCCGCGCCGCCGCAAGAGCCGCGCGGAGATCGAGATGGAGACGATCGAGCGCAGCGGCGGTCTCAAGCAGTTCGTGGGCGCCTCCCTCGAGGGCGCGGAGGCGGCCGCCCCGGGGTTCGCGGACAGGGTCTTCCAGCCCGTGCCCAGCTCAAAGAAGAAGCGCGCCGTGCGCCGCGAGTTCAAGAAGACGCAGGTCACCGAGGCCAGGGCGATAAAGAAGGTGATCAGGGTCGAGGACGGCATATCGGTCTCCGCGCTCTCGCAGGCGCTCGGGATCAAGGCCGGGGAGATCATAAAGAGGCTCATGGCGCTGGGCGTCATGGCCACGGTGAACCAGGCGGTCGATCCTGAGACCGCCTCTCTCATCGCCGAGGAGCAGGGCTACAAGGTGGAGCACACCGCCTTCAAGGAGGAGCAGATCCTCGTGGAGCCGGAGGCGCATGCGTCGGCCTCGAACCTCGTGCACAGGCCGCCGGTCGTGACGGTCATGGGTCACGTCGACCACGGCAAGACCTCCATCCTGGACGTCATCCGAAAGAGCAACGTGGTGGACGGCGAGGCTGGCGGCATCACCCAGCACATCGGCGCATACGAGGTGCGCCACCCCAAGGGCACGATAACGTTCCTCGACACGCCGGGCCACGAGGCGTTCACCGAGATGCGCGCCCGCGGCGCACAGGCGACCGACATCGTGGTGCTCGTGGTCGCGGCCGACGACGGCATCATGCCCCAGACCATCGAGGCCATATCCCACGCCAAGGCGGCGGAGGTGCCGCTGATCGTGGCGATCAACAAGATCGACAAGCCCGACGCGCAGCCCGACCGCGTGAAGCAGGGGCTCACCGAGCACGGCCTGGTGCCCGAGGACTGGGGCGGCGACGTGATCTGCGTCCCCACATCGGCCAAGACCAAGCAGGGCTTAGACCAGCTACTGGAGATGATACTGCTCCAGGCCGAGGTGCTGGAGCTCAAGGCCGATCCGACCCTCCGCGCGAAGGGCATAGTGGTCGAGGCGGCGCTCGACAAGGGCCGCGGCCCGGTGGCCACGGTCCTCATACAGGAGGGCATGCTCCGGGACGGAGACAGCCTCGTCTGCGGCCTCTACGAGGGCAAGGTGCGCGCGATGTTCGACGCGGAGGGTAAGAAGGTCGCCGAGGCCGGGCTTTCCAAGCCGGTCGCCATACTGGGGCTCACCGGCGTGCCGAAGGCGGGCGACGAGATGGTGGCGGTTGCGGACGACCGCAGCGCGAAGCTCGTGGCCGAGCAGCGCAGGCAGAAGGACCGCGAGCGCGAGCTCACGGGCCCGATCCACGTATCCCTCGAGGACCTCTCGAAGCAGATGGCGGAGGGGGAGGCCAAACAGCTGCCTGTGATACTCAAGGCCGACGTGCAGGGCTCGGCGGAGGCGGTCTCGGAGGCGATAGAGAAGCTCTCGACCGACAAGGTCAGGCTCAACATCCTGCACCAGGGAGTGGGAGGGATAACCGAGAGCGACGTGATGCTGGCATCGGCCTCGAACGCGGTGGTGCTCGGGTTCAACGTGGTGCAGGACAGCAAGGCGAGGCAGGCGGCGGAGCGCGAGAAGATAGACGTGCGATGCTACCGCATCATCTACGAGATGATCGACGAGGTCAGAAAGGCGATGGAGGGGCTCTTGGCCCCCGAGGAGAAGGAGGTCGCGCTCGGCCAGGCGGAGGTCCGCGAGGTGTTCAGGATCACGAAGGTCGGCTCGATCGCCGGGTGCCAGGTGGTCTCGGGCAAGATCCAGCGCAACGGGCTGGCCAGGCTCGTGCGCGACCAGTCGATAGTCTTCGAGGGCAGGCTCTCGTCGCTCAAGCGCTTCAAGGACGACGTGAAGGAGGTGACCGAGGGCTACGAGTGCGGCATCGGCCTCGAGAACTTCAACGACATCAAGGCCGGCGACATCATCGAGGCGTACATAATAGAGAAGAAGGC